>JASHXS010000067.1 GCA_030043405.1 Thermoplasmata archaeon
CTCATCCGGCGGTTTCCTCGACGACCGCCTCGATGCGGATCAGGTGCCGCTTGACGTGGTGGCAGCCCCCGATTTCGGAGAGTGCCCAATGCACGGCGTTCTCCTTGGAGTCCGCCTCGTGGCGCATCGTGAACGGCTGCCAGAAGCCACGCCGTGCGTAGAACGAACCCTGCACTTTGAAATGGGGCATCGACGACCTCGGTGCGGCGCCCACCGGGGTCCCCTTCATAACCCTACCGGCGGGCGGGCCCCCGGGCATCCGGTCAGGGGGCCCCGCCGGGCTCCTTCGTCGTGGATGCCGCGCGCTGCCGAACTCGGAGCCAGGCGAGCTGCCGCTGCCAGAGCTCATCCGCCGAGGGACGGACCGGGGCATACTGTTTCGGAGGAGCGGCGGCGTCGGGCGGCGGCGCCGGGGGCGGTGCCGCGAGGTCCGGGGTCGCGGGAGGGTCCGGCTCGGCCTCCAGGGTGCGTTGACTTACGCCGCTCGGGCGGCGATGGCCTGCCATCGCTCGTGCACCTCCGGTTCCGTCAGCCCCACGGTGGGTGAGAAGATTACCCGGTCGCCCCACCGGCTCGGGGCGGTGGGGTACTCCTCCACCTGAAGGGGCAGTACGATTCCGTCCGCGTGGACATCCTCGGCCACCGCCGTGACCCGATCGGGCCACGCGGCCAGTTCCGCCGGGGTCTGCCGGAGCCGGGGATCGTAGCGGGCGAGGACCTCGTTCGCCAGCCGCTCCCCCGCCGGGACCACGACCAGGGACACCCGGCACCCGCGCTTCATCATCAACCAAGCCCCCAGGGCTCCCCGGGGACCGTCGACCAGGGCGACCAGCCGGCCGGCGACGCCCATCGGCAGCCCGCCCGGTCCCTCGAGCCGGTCGAAGTAGAGGTAGGTCCGGGGTCCCCGGACCTCGACGAACACCTCCACCGCCGGGTGCTCCAGATCGACCCGGAGGCCGAGGTCGGGAAATCGGTCCAGGATGTCGCCGCCCAGGTCGCGGGCGAGTTCCTGGCTCGTGAAGGGGTGCTGCCCGGTCCGTCGCGCGCGGACCGCGAAGCTCGTGCCCGGGGCGAGCCGCGGGCCGACGAGCTCGAGAACCCGCGCGGTGATCGCGGGGCGGTCAGTCGGCACCTCGTGGACCTGGCTGACGGACGTCACGCCGAAGACCCGAGCGACGAGCCGGAGGCCCCGAGCGGCGTCGTCCACCTCGACGTAGAGGTGGCCGTGGTCCGCCCGCACGCGTCCGGGGAGGCCGGCCTCGACGAAGAGGTCGAGGAGGTTCCTTCGGAGCGCGCCCTCGAATTCGCGCCGGACGGGGGCGGACTTGAGCGCCAGCTCGCCGTACCGTACGAGGAGGAGGTCCGTCATCAGAACCGTTAAGATGGCCCTCCTCGTAAAGCGGTTCCCGGGACGGTTTCGACGGTGTCAGGGAGTGCGTCCTCGGCCGACCCGGACCCCTGGGCGCCCTTCGAGGCCGACCTCTTGGCCCAGGTGCTGGCGGCGCTCTCCGACATGGGGGCGCCGGCGGACTCGGAGCTCATCCGCAGCTTGTTGAACTTCGACGGAGGTCCCCAGGGGGACGCCGCGCTGCCGGTCCACCGCCTGGCCGCCGCGGCGGAGGTTCCGGCCCCCGACTTTGCCGAGCGGCTTCTCGCCTCGTTCAGCCCGCGGGGGGAGGTGGAGTCCGTCTCCTCGAAGGGGGCCTACCTCAACTTTGGGGCCCACCAGCGCCGCCTCGCCACTCGCACGCTGGAGAGCGTCTTCGCGCGGGGCCCGAGCTACGGCCACCGACCGGCCTCGGCCGAGCCAGCGTGCGTCGAGCACACGAGTGCCAACCCGACCGGCCCGTTCCACATCGGCCGGGTGCGGAACGCGATCATCGGGGATACCCTCGCGCGGACGCTCCGCGCGGCCGGGACGCCCGTCACGACCCAGTACTACGTCGACGACATGGGTCGACAAGCCGCCATGATCACCTGGATCTGGGCCCGGCCGGAGGCCGAGTGGCCCCCGGAGATCCGTGCGACGCTCGAGGGCGTCCAGCCGGACGAAAAGCGCGACCTGTTCCGGGGCCGGCCGTACCCGGCGGTCTCCGCCTACCTGAAGGGCCACCCGGAGGCCGCCGCGGAGGTCGCGAAGCTGGTCGAGGCTCTCGAGGCGGGCACGGCCCCTTCCGCCCACCGCGCCCTGGCGGAGGAAGTGCTGGGCGGGATGCTCCACTCCCTCGCCCGGCTCGGGATCCAGTTCGACGAATTCGTCTGGGAGTCCGGATTCGTGCGCGACGGGTCGGTCGACGCGGTGCTTGGGCGGCTCCGACAGGCTCCTCACGCGCGGCAGGAGGACAATGGCGCTTGGGGCACCGATACCAGCTCGTACGGCCTCCCGAAAGAGAAGGCCCTCGTCGTCTTCCAGCGGGCGAACGGGACCAGCCTGTACGTTTCGCGCGACATCGCCTACCACCTCGCCAAGTTCGCCCGGTTCCGCCGCGTCGTCGATGTGCTGGGCCAGGATCACCAGCTGCACGCCCGGACGCTCGACGCCCTGCTGGCCGAGATCGGGGAGGCGCGACGCCCGGAGTT
>JASHXS010000068.1 GCA_030043405.1 Thermoplasmata archaeon
TATGGCCAGCTGGTCGACCCGTTCGGGCACTGCTGGTCGCTCTCCATGCCCGTGTCGATGAGCAAGGCCGCGCGCGACGCCAAGCGTCGTGACGCCCTGCGGGCCTTCTCGAAAGGCGAGACCCCAACGAAAGTTCCGGCGGACACGGACATCTAGCCGTCGGTGGCCCTCGCCGGCCGCTCCGACGCGAAGGTCCGCGGAGCCACGTCCGCTCCGAGGGTCAGGGCCGCTCGGATCAGGGCGATGTGAGTGAACGCCTGGGGATAATTCCCGAGGGCTTGCTGCGCGACCGGGTCGTACTCTTCGGAAAACAGCGCGAGGGGACTGGCCGCTCGGAGCAGAGCGGCAAAGTCCCGGCGCGCTTTCCTCCCCTCGCCGAGGCGCGCGAGGCAGTCCACCAGCCAGAAACTGCACGGCAGGAAGGCCCCCTCCTCCCCTTCGATCCCGTCGTCCCCCCGATACCGGTAGACGAAGGGGCCACGGGTCAGGTCCGTCTGCACCGCCCGTATGGTGTTCACGATCCGCTCGTCCTCCGCCGGGAGGAACCCGACCAGCGGCAGCCGGAGGTTGGCCGCGTCGACGAGCGTGCTCCCGAAGAATTGCGTGAAGGTGGCGCGGCGCACGTCATACCCCCGCGTCAGCACCGCGGTCCGGACGCTCGCGGCCTCCCGCTCCCAACGCGCCGATCGGCCGGCGCCGGCGAACTCCTTGCCGATCCGCGCCGCGCGGTCGAGGGCGACCCAGGCCATCACCTTCGAGTGCACGTAGTGGGCCGGCGCACTGCGCACCTCCCAGATCCCGCGGTCCGGGCGACGCCACGAACGGGTGACGTCCTCGACGAGCGGCTCGATGGAGGGCCACCAGCCGGTCAGCGCGTCCGGCGCGATCTCGTAGAGGAGCTGGGCCGCGTCCAGCAACTCCCCGTAGATGTCGAGCTGGAACTGGTTCACCGCGTCGTTTCCGACTCGGACGGGCCGCGAGTCGCGATAGCCGGCCAAGTGCGGAAGCTCCCGTTCGGCCAGGTCGTCCTCGCCGTGGGCGGCGTAGATCACTCGCAGCCGCCGGTTCCGCGCCGGTCCCCGTTGCAGTTTGAACATCCAGCGGAGGAACGAGGTCGCCTCCTCGACGTGCCCCATCAACAGGAGGCTCTGGGCGGCGAACGCGGCATCCCGCACCCACACGTACCGGTAATCCCAGTTGCGGCTCCCGCCGATCCATTCCGGTAACGAAGTGGTCGGCGCCGCCACGAACGCTCCGCTCTCGGCGTTCGACAGCAGCTTGAGGGTCAGCTCCGACCGTTCGATCCACGCGTGCCACTCCCCGGCGAGGCGGTGGATCGGGCTCTGCGGACCGTGCGCCCACCCCCGCCAGAACTCTTCGGTCCGATGCAGGAGGTCGTGGGCCGACTCGCGGGTCGGTCGGTCCGTGCCCCAGTACGCCTCGAACGCGGTCCGCTCGCCCGGCGGGAGGGTGCACCGGCCCACCAGTCGCCCGCCCTGGACCTCCATCGTCCAACCGGGGAGGCAGGTGACGGTGCCCACGGGGGAGCGACCGATCCACCGGAGCCCGGCCTCCCGCCACGTGGCGGGGAACCGACCGTACTCGAACCGGGGTTCGACGATCGCCTCGACGGGGACGGGGCCGCCCACGGCTTCGAGCACGCGGACGAGCATCGGGGCCTGCTCGCCGGCTGGTGGCGGAAAGAGCGGCATGAAGTCCATCAGCGTCAGGGTGCGGGACCGACCGACGTCGAATCGCGTCTCGAGGACGGCGGTCGACGGCAGGTACGCTTGGGTGGATCGCCACCGACCGGTGGGACGGATCGTGAAGCTGCCGCCCACGGTCGGGTCCAGCAGTCGACCGAACGTGCTGGCCGACGCGAATCGGGGTAAGCAGGCCCAGTCGACGGAACCGGCCCGAGAAACGAGGGCGGCGGTATGCAGGTTGCCGATCAACCCGTACTCATGGAGACCCCGGAACCGCGGTTCGCCGGCGGAGGGAGCGGCGCGCGCCGGGCGGCCCCGGGACGGGGCGCGCGATGGACCCCGCGACCGGACCGGACGGGCGGACGGCACGGCGAAGCCCTACCGACGAGGCGATTGGGTTTGCTGGACGAGTTCGGCGACTCGCTTCCCGACCTCGGCCGTGACGGCATCGCGCTCCTCCGGTCGACGGATGAGGACGGTGAGGGTGAGCTCCGTGGATTGGGCCGAACGGGAGCGGGTGACGATCACCGGCGGGAAACGTGGGTCCAGGTGAGAGCGCAACTTGCCCAGGCTCTTCCGCAAGTCGCTCTCCAGACGCGCGAGGTCGGTGTTCGCTCCGACCGAGAACGGCACGTTCACTTCCCGCCACGCCTGGGGGGACGTGTTGGTGACGACCTCCCGGATGAACGTCGAGTTCGGGATCGAGAGGAGCGCATCGTCGTCGCTGAGGAGCACCGTCGTGATCGGGTTGATCTCGATGACCTTGCCGGAGTACCCGGCGACCTTCACGGTGTCCCCGAGCTTGAACGGCGTGTAGATGTCGGAGAAGTACCGAGCGCCGATGTTCTGGAGGGGCTCCCGCAACGCGACGACCGCGGCGAGCCCGATCAGGAGGATCACGAGCAACAGCACGTACGGGCTCACGCCGAGCTCTTGGATCGCGAAGGTCCCACCCACCAGCCAAACGACGACGGTACCGACGCGCCCGGCGGCCGCCGAGACCTGCGGCATGGTCTGGCCCACCCCTCGACCGAGCAGCAACCCCGCCAGCCGCCCCGCGGCCCAGGTGATCGCCAGGATGACGGCGAAATAGATGAACGGCAACCAGAAGGAGAGGGGGGGAAGCAACATTCAGCCGTTCACGACCTCCTCGAGCAACAGGCTCTCCGCGCGAGCCGCCGCTTCGATGGTGCATTTCCGCATCGCGACCGCCCCACCCTCGGCCAGACGCTGACCGAGGCCCCGGGGGTCCGCCAGCAGCAACGCCATCTGGTCGGCGAGCGCCTCGACGTCCTCCGGGTCGTAGAGCAGCGCGTTCTTGCGATGCTTCACGAGCTCCGCCACGCCGGCCCGCTTCGAGACGATCGCGGGTTTCCCGTGGATCCAGCTCTCGACCACGACCAGCCCGAACCCCTCCTGGATCGAGGAGAGCAGGGTGAACTCCGCGCGTTCATAGCACGCGTCGAGGTCCCGCTGGCTCACGTGGCCCGAAAAGAGGACTCGGTCCCCGATCCCGAGCTCCACGGCCAGCCGCTCTAGCTCGGCCCGCCACTGGGCCGCCTTCGACAGACCCAACCCCGCCTTCGAGCCGGAGAAACTCCCGTTCCCGACGAGCAACAGTCGCACGTCGGGATGCGCCCCGGCGAGCTTGGCGAGCGCGCGGATGGGCCGGTCTTGGCCCTTCATGGGATCCATGCGGCCCACGACCACGACGAGACGGTCCTCCGGCCGCACCCCGAACCGAGCACACGTGGCGGCCACCTCGTCCGCGGGCGGCATCGTGTACTCCGTCTCGTCCACGAAGGGGTAGAGCTTCACGATCCGGCCCGTGTAGCCAAACTCCTCGAGCTGAGCCTGGTAGCGGTCGGTGCTGACGACGACGGCGTCGTAGCTGTTCAGGTAGGCGGTCATCGCCGACCGCCACGCCGGGGGTATCTCCTTCGCCGCGAAGGGGATGTGCCACCGGTAGAGCTTCGGCTTCAACGTGCCGAGCATATCCCCGATGGCCAGCTGCTGGAAGTCGTGGATGTAGAACACGTCGAAGTCGTACGTCGCATCCAGGGCCCGGATCTTCTCGGCCGTCAGCCGGTTGTAGTATGCGTACTCGCTGAAATCGTCGCTCCAGAACAGATCGGCCGACTCGGGCGCGTCCCGTCGCAGTCCGTGGACGGTGCCCCAGATCGTCTCCTTCACATTGCCGTACGCCGCCAGGCGCTCGGGGGCGATCGCCACGTTGTGCAGCGTGAACGCCGGTGTACGCACCTCGCGCGGGCCGAACGGATTCAACGACACCCAGTGGGCCTGACCGATCAGCTGGTCCTCGTGGAGGCGGCGGATCAACGGATAGACCATCCGGGTCACGCCCCCCGGGGAGAAGGTGTAGTCGACGCCCTCCTCGAGTTGCTCCAGCCGAGCCGACTCGGGCGGGCGGCTAGGGACGCCCTCCGACCCCGTGACGGGAGGGAATAGGAGCAAGGGCGTCTGCGTATTGACGCAAATATCCAGCTGCTGTTCCGCGGACATGCCGCCTCCGACTGGGCCGGTCGAACGTACCCGGGGGGATGGGCTGGCCCTAAATGGTCTTACCTCCGTCGCGACCGCGGGTCGGCCGGCGGGCCGCCCCCTGCCACTTATCCCTCCGACCGCCTCCCACGCCGCGGGAGGGAAGGCGACACGGTGAGCGAGTCCTCCACCCCCCCTGTGCGCTCGATCGGGACCTTAGAGGCCGCGGCGGCCCGGGTGCTCCCCGCGGCCGTCTGGGCCTACGTCCAGGCCGGGGCGGGTGCGGAGGACGCGATGCGGGCCAACCACGACGCCTTCCGGCGGCGCACGCTACGCCCCCGGGCCCTGACCGATGTCCGGAGCCTCGACCTGAGCAGCCGGATGTTGGAGGACCGGCTGGCGGCCCCTCTCTTCGTCTGCCCGATGGCCCGTCAGGGGCTCGTCCACCCGGACGCCGAACTGGCCACCCACCGGGCAGCCTCGGACGCCGGAGTTCTCTCGGTGGTGAGCACGCTGTCGACGCGCTCCCTGGAAGAGATCGCCGCCTCGTCGCCCCAGGGTCCCCGATGGTTCCAACTGTACCTCCAGCCCGATTTCGTCGCCTCCCGGAACCTGGTCGAGCGGGCCGAACGGGCCGGGTACTCCGCCCTAGTGCTGACCGTCGACATGCCCGTCCTCGGCTCCCGCGACCAGCTCCTCGAACACGACTTCGTCCTCGACGCCGACGCGCCGGTCGGGAACGGGGCTCCGGTCCTCGCCCCGAGCCGCCCTCCCGTGGGCGAGAGGGGCCACTTCCACCTGCGCTCCGACGCGGGCGCCACTTGGGACGTGCTCGATGACCTCCAGTCGATCACCCGGCTGCCCGTGGTCGTCAAGGGCCTCCTAACCGGGGAGGATGCCCGCCGCGCGGAGAACCACGGAGCCCGCGCCATCATCGTCTCGAACCACGGCGGACGCCAGTTGAACGGCGCCCCGGCGGCCCTCGAAGCGCTGCCCGAAGTAGTCCGGGCCGTGGGGTCGGAGGTCGAAGTGTACTTCGACAGCGGCATCCGCCGCGCGACGGACGTGCTGATCGCCCTCGCGCTCGGCGCGCGGGCCGTGGGCCTCGGTCGGCCCGTCCTCTGGGCGCTCGCGGTCGGGGGCGAAGCGGGGGTCCGCCGATTCTTCCAGCTGTTGACCACGGAACTCGCGACGGAGATGGCCCTGACCGGTCGACGTCGACTCGCGGAGATCGACCGGACCCTCCTCGGTGCGGAGCGGTGGTAGGGCGAGTCGGCTTCGATCGCGGGACTTCCGCGCGACCCCGGAAGGAGCCTCGGTGGGACGTCCCCCGGGCTCGACAACATAATCTGGGATGGGGGTAGGAGCGCGGGCGCGGGGCGTTCCGGTGGACCTGTTCACGCACGTCATCTTCGCGTACCTCCTCTCGTTCATCATCTGGGGGCCCGCCGCCCCCCAATACATCGCGGCGGGGGCCCTCGCCGGGGGCCTGCCCGACGCGGACATCCTCCTCTTCCCGCTGACCCGCTGGTTTCCCTCCCTGCACCACCGCGGGGCCGTCCACACGATCGTCGGCGTGACGGCCATCGCGGCGGTGGGGAGCTTCCTCGTGCCGTATCTGCCGTACTTCACCCACGCGTCGACCCTGCTGTACTTTGTCGCGATGGAGATCGGCGGTCTGTCGCACCTCGTGCTCGATGGCTTCACGAACTATGCCGTACGGCCGCTCTCCCCCTTCTCGCAGCGAGCCATCCGGTTGGACGCCGACGTCGCGGTGAGCCTCGTGACCATGGTCCTCACGGCCGGCACATTGATCGTCCTGGTCCTGGAGCACGGGGCCGTGGCCTTCGGGCTCTGGGTCGAGACGGCCTGGATCCTGGTCGGGGTGTATGGAGCGTACCTCGTCCTCCGGAGCGTGGCCCGATGGCGAGCTGGTCGGGTGCGACGACGGCTGGGATACACGGAGGTACTGCCGAGCACGAGCCCCTGGAGGTGGCTGTTGCTCGAGGAGACGGAGACTCCCGAGCGGTACCGTCTCCGCTTCCACCGACTGACCCTGGGCTCGGGCGAGCTCGGCCCGGAGCGCCTGCTCGACGTCGCCAAAGTGCCCGCGTCGACCGGTCCGGTCGACTCGCCCCAGGCCGCGCTGGAACGGACGTACCTCCCGGCCATGGCGAAGAGCGAGTGGCTCGCCGAGAGCTATCACTTCGGGGAGGCGGCCGAGCGGGGCGGGGTGTACGAGGTCTGGTGGTACATCGTCTCCCAGGCGACGGGTCGTCGCGCCTACGGCGTGCACGCCGAGATCGACCGTGCCACCGGGGCCATGCAACTCCGGACAGGGTTCCTTCGGCTCCCCGGCACGAGCCGAGCGTAGCGCCCCAGCCGCTAAGAACGGCGGGGACCTTCGGAGGACACCATGGGCTGGGGCGGCATCAAGAACTTACCTCCCGACGGCGACGTGTTCGGCGGCAAACAGCCTCGACCCAGCATCGTGGACGAAGCGATGCGAGGAAAGGTACCGGGGCTCAGTCCGGGTCGCGAGCAACAGTTCGCCGACCTGAAACGGAATCTCCTCCACCAGGACTACTTGCGCTACTTCGATTCGTGCCTGCTCTGCGCCGGCGTGTTGGGGGAGGTCGACAGCGGCCGCTACTCTTCCGAGGTTCTCCGGGACATCATCGAGCCGGCCCTGGCCACCGCGGTCGAACAGATGCAGTCCATTCGCGGGGATGCGGAACGAAGTGTGAAGGCGGGGCGGAGGATGCCGTACGACCCCATGCCCTCGCTTTCGGAACTGTACCGCCGCTCCCGGCCGCTGGCGATCCGGTATCCGACGGCCGCCGGAGCCGCGGACTTCGACACGAGCTACGAGCAGATCACGACGGCGGTTCGGGGCCTCACTCCCCCGTAAGGTCGCCCGCCGGCCTACGGTGGCGGAGGCATCTGGCGAGCCTCGACGGTGATGAAGGTCGGCGCACTGCGCCGCCACCGGAGGGCCAGGACTCCCCCGATCAGCGTCAGCAGAAATCCCAGTAGGAACCCGCCGAGGGCCACCACGATGCTGACCAGCGCGAGCACGATGGCCAACGCGCCCCAGACGACGTGCAGCGACGGGAGACCTACCATCAGTACGCCCATGAGGATGGTGAGCGCGCCGACCAGGATCCCCAGGTAGAAGATGTAACTCCCCAGACCGAAGAGTGCGAAGACCGCCCCGATCAGGGCGACCACGAGCCCCCCGATGATGATGAAAATCCCGCCCAGGACCGTCAGAACCCCCGCCACGACCGGTCGCGTCATCGACC
>JASHXS010000069.1 GCA_030043405.1 Thermoplasmata archaeon
AGAGCGGTGTCGAGGTCGAGGAGGTTGGTGTAGGAGAGGGCGTCCCCCTTCAGCATCTCGAACGGCCGGACGGCGAAACCGGAGGGACTCGCCCCCAGCGGGCCGTAGACGGCCGCCTTCTGGTGCGGGTTCTCCCCATACCGAAGTCGCAAGGGTTCCCGCCGGAGCGCGATGAGTTCCGGGAACGGGTCCGGGCGGCTCGGGTCTGCGAACAGGCCGGTCGCGATCGCGAGGTCGTACGCCGCGACCCGCTCGAACGCGCGCTGGGCGAGGCGCGCCCGGGTCGCGGCCGAGACCGCGCCCGAGGTGGCGCGCAACTCGTCGACCAGCGGACCGTACGCGGTGGGGTCGACGACGACCGTCACCCCCGCGTGGTTCTTGGCCGCGGCGCGGGCCAAGGTGACGCCGCCGATGTCGACGAACTCCTCCCGGTCGGTCGCGTCGGGATGCTGCGCCACGTGCTGCTCGAACGGGTAGAAGTTCACCACGACCAGTTCAAACGAGAGGAGCTTGCGCTCCGCGAGCTCTGTGCGCCCCTCGGGGGTGCGCGGGGCCAGCACCCCACCCAGCACCCCCGGGTGCAGGGTCTTGACCCGCCCCCCGAACCAGGCGCCGATCCCGGTCAGCTCCTCGGCGGACCGAACCGGGATGCCGGCCCGCTCCAACGTGGCGCGGGTGCCCCCCGTCGCCCAGAGTTCGACCCCCAGGTCGGCGAGCGCTCGACCGAATGTCTCGAGACCGGTCTTATCGTCGACCGATAGCAGCGCCCGCTCGACGCGGACCTCCGGCCCCGGTTCGGACCCCACCGGCCGTACCCCCAATGGGGAGGAAGGGAGAGAGATAAGTTTCGCGCCGCGGCTCGCGCTCCCCGAGGCCAGCGTCCCGCGACAAGACTAAATAGCGAGACCTGGGGTAAATTGTACCCTCGCCTCGAGGTCTCTTTGGCCCGTTCGAAGTCGCACCGGAAGTGGCGACGGCGGAGCCGTCGGGCGCAGGTCGCCGCCGTGGCGACGCTCCTCGGCCTCCTCCTCGTCGTGACGTACGTGGCCAACTACCTGTCGAACCAGCTACCGGGCCAGATGCAGGCGAACGACCTCAATCATGAGATCCTCGTCGAGAACCAGCTCGGGCGGTTCGGAGCCCTGCTCGCCGCCACGTCGGCCGCGGGCGCCATCGGGGCCCAGTCGACCCAGCCGCTCTCCCTCGGGAGCGATAGTGAACCTCCCTTCGCCAAGCCCGACATCTCGTACCTGAGTGGCCCGGTCAACGGGACCGGCGCGTGGGTGAACTACACGACCACCGGGACCGGCGGGAACACCGTGGTCTCCACGCCGATCGCCTTCGGGTCGGGGATCGTGGTCCACCTCCTGAACAGTTGGACGGCCGAGGCGGAGGCCGCGTACATCCAGGGCGCCGTTCTGTACGCCCAATTGGGCGGGACCCCGATCATGGTGGACAACCCCCCGATCAGCGGGACCGTCTCGGGCGGGGCCCTGACGTCGCTCTCCATCTGGCTCCCGCAGTTCTCCGGGAAGATCCCGGGCACCTCCGGTTCGATCACGACGAACCTGGTGTCCCAATTGCGCTCCACCAACACCATCCTGGTCTCGCCGGCCACCCACCTGACGATCGCCACCGGGACGAACGTCGTGCTGACGATCATCTCCCAGTACGCTACCGCGTGGACCACGTTCTTCAACAACCAGAACTGGCCGGGAGTTTCCATCGTCTGTTCGGGCGCGTACGGCACCTCGACCACGACGGCCTGCTCGGGGGCGTACGTGGCGAGCGGGGCGCTGGGCCGTATCGTAGTGACCGTGCCCGGCACGAACCTGGCCCAGCTGAGCGTGCAGACCGCGCTCTTCTCGATCAACGCCCAGTAGGGCCCGGTCGCCGGTTATTCCGGCGCGCCCAGCCAGGCCTTGGCGCCCACGAGGGTGCCCCACGTTCGCACGGTAGCAAGCGAACCGCCCGAGCCCACCGGCCCGTTCCACGCCGCGCGCGCCGTGCTCAGGGTGCGATGGCCCACTTCCACGATCGCGCGACGCCGGTCGGAACGGACCACCCGGAATGGCAGGCTCGGCGCCCCACTCGGGAGACGACCCCGGAGGAGCGACTCCCAGCCCCGCGGGGAAAGAGGGGGAAGGTGTTCCCCCGCCACCTCGAGGCCGAGGTAGCGGGGACGTGGCGCGTCGGAGCGCCTACCGGACGAGGTCGATGACTTCCTCGGACTCACCGGCGGCGTAGCCTCCCTTCTGGCCGAGGAGGCTGGTGGCGCGCACGCCCGTGATGATGAGGAGCACCTTGATGGTGTTCTCCATCTCGGGGGAGTTCTCGACGGAGCAGCCCCAGATGATGCGGGCCCGCTTCGAGATCTTGCCTCCGACGAGCGCCGCGGCCTTCTCGGCCTCGCTGACGGTCATCGTCGGTCCGCCGATGACGCGGACCAGGGCGCCGGTCGCGTCCTTGAGTTCGACACTCCCGAGCAGGGGGGAGGTGAGCGCCTCGGTGACTGCCTCGGTGACCCGGTCGGTCGCGCTCTCGCTCTCGCCGAGCCCGATGAGGGCGACCCCGCCGTCCTTCATGACGGTCAGGATGTCGGCGTAGTCGAGGTTGACGAGGCCCGGCCGCGTGACGATCTCGGTGATCCCCTTGATTGCCGTCATCAAACAGGCGTCCGCGAGCTTGAACGCCGCGTCGAGCGGCATGCGGGGAACGAGCTCCAGGAGCTTGTCGTTCTGGATCACGATGGTGGTGTCGCAGACGCGCCGCAGGCGCTCCAGGCCATCGCGGGCCTGTTCCATGCGCGCCGCGCCCTCGCCGGAGAACGGCAGGGTGACGACGCCCATCGTGAGCGCGCCCGCTTCCTTGGCGAGGCGGGCCACGAGGTGCGCGGAACCCGTTCCGGTCCCGCCGCCCATGCCCGCGGTGACGAACACGATGTGAGCGCCGTTGAGGAAGGCACGCAGCTCCTCCTCGTTCTCCCGAGCGGCTTCCTCGCCGATCTCGGGGCGGGCGCCGGCCCCGAGGCCCTTCGTGGCCCGGCGGCCGATCAGGATCTTGCGCGGGGCGTGGATCGT
>JASHXS010000007.1 GCA_030043405.1 Thermoplasmata archaeon
AAGGTGCAGAGCCTGCGGCTCTCGCCCGCGGAGACGAACAAGATCCTCCACGAGGTCGCGCGACGCTTCGGGGTCGCCGAGGTCGACGCCCACGAGTCCGTCGGGATCATCGCGGCGCAGTCGATCGGCGAACCCGGGACACAGATGACCCTGCGGACGTTCCACTACGCCGGCGTCGCCGAGATGAACGTCACGCTGGGCCTCCCGCGCCTCATCGAGCTCGTGGACGCCCGCCGCGTCCCCTCGACGCCCATGATGACCGTGCACGTCGACAAGAAGCTCAAGAACGACCGGGACGCGGTGGAGAAGATCGCGCTCCAGATCGAGGTCACGACCGTCCCGGACGTCGCGGCCATCGGGACCGTCGTCGAGGACCTGAAGGTCCTGATCTCGCCCCAGTCGGCGCTGATGGCGGCGCGCGGCGTGAAACGCGCCGAGCTCGAGGCCTCCCTCACCGAGCACCTCGACAGTCGACTCTTCGAGCTCAAGCCCGGGTCGGGCAGCGGGGAGACCCGCGCCTTCGAGATCCACCTCAAGGAGGCGAGCACCAAGGCGACCAAGTCCCGCAAGGAGGAGCTCGTCGAGGAGATGCCGTTCAAGAAGCTCCTGCTCGCCAGTGAAGAGGCGAAGGCCGTCCAGATCAAGGGCGTCCCTGGGATCCGGCGGGCGCTGATCCGGCGCGAGAAGGACGAGTATGTGATCTACACGGAGGGCTCCAACCTGGACGGGGTCCTCGGCATCGCCGGGGTCGACGGGAGCCGGACGACCACGAACTCGGTCTTCGAGATCTATCGGGTCTACGGCGTGGAGGCGGCCCGGGCGGCGCTCATTTACGAGGCGAACCGCACGCTCGCCGAGCAGGGCCTCGGCGTGGACATTCGGCACCTCATGCTCGTGGCCGACCTGATGACGAACGAGGGCGACATTCGCGCCATCGGGCGCCACGGGATCTCCGGCAAGAAGTCGAGCGTCCTCGCGCGCGCCGCGTTCGAGATCACGGCGGCCCACCTCCTGCGGGCCGCGATCATCGGCGAGGTCGACGAGCTGAAGGGCGTGGCCGAGAACATCATCGTCGGCCAGCCGATCACGCTCGGGACCGGGGCCGTGAACCTCGTCTATCGACCGCTCGCGAAGGGGACGGTGGCCCCGCCGGCCCCACCCGCGCCGCCGCCCGAGCCCGCGGCCGCGGTGGAGGGGGCGTAGATGGACCTCGCGCACGCCCTCAAGCTCGCCCTCGAGACCGGCAAGGTGAAGCTGGGGGTCGAGGAGACCCGCGCCGCGGCCGAGGCGAAGAAGGCGAAGCTGCTGATCGTCGCGTCCACGTGCCCGGATGAGAAGCTGAAGAGCGACCGCACGGTCGGCAAGATCCCGATCTTCCACTATCCCGGCACCGCCGTGGAGCTCGGGCAGGCGTGTGGCCGTCCGTTCCCGGTGAGCGCGATGGCGATCCTGGACGCCGGCTCGAGCGCGATCCTCACCCTCGAGACGTAGGGACCGGAGCCGAACCTCTTCCCGTCATGACCGAGATCGCCTTCGACAACGAGACCATCGGGTACATCCGGCTGTTCGAGGAGCGCACCGGCGCCCGCGTGCGAGACTGCCTCGAGACCGAGGAGAAGCTCGTCTTCCTGGTCCAGCCCGGGGAGGTCCACAAGGCCGTGGGCCCGGGAGGCGTCCTCGTCGACCGCCTCAAGGGGATGTTGAAGAAGGAGATCCAGGTGGTCGAGTACTCGGACGATGCCGAGACGCTCGCGAAGAACATCTTCTACTGGTACTCGCCGAAGCGCGTCGACTTCGCTCCCAAGGGGAAGGGCCGGCACGTGACCGTGACGGTCGACCCCGCCTGGAAGGCGCGGGCCATCGGGAAGGCCGGGAAGAACCTGAAGGTCGCCCGGGCGATCCTCCTTCGCCACTCGGACGTCGTGAGCGTCAGCGTCGCGTGACCCCGACCTCGCGCCGGCCCGCGGCGTTCGGTCGTCTCCCATAAGAATCCACTTCCGTTCGGGCCCCCGTGCCCGCGCGACGCCCCCGGATCCGCGCGGTGCTCTTCGACCTCGGGGGCACCCTCGTCGACGAGTCGGACTTCGGCGGCCTCGCGGAGCTTGCGAAGCGGCTCTACCTCGACCTGGACGCCGACGAGATCGCCCACGTCTACCGGGAGGTGGAGTTGGAGCACGACGAGCGTCCGCCGCCGGGGGACCGGGAGCAGCGACAGGTCGAGTTCTGGCGGGCGGTCCTGAGCGGGGCCTCCGGTCAGCCGGTCGGGCGCGAGGGGGCCGAGCGGTTCCGGCTCTGGCTCACCCAGGAGAGCGCGCCCGTCCGCCTCTATTCGGACGCCCGACGCTGCCTGGATGCGCTCGACGCGCAGGGCCGGGCGCTCGCGGTCGTCTCCAACTCGACGAGCGAAGCCCGCCTCCGCCAGCTGCTCGACCAGGTGGGGATCCTCCGGTACTTCGCCCGCATCGTCTCCTCCGGCACGGAGGGCGTGGCGAAGCCCGATCCGGAGATCTTCCGGCGGACGGTGGAGCGGCTGAAGATCGCCCCGGGCGAAGCCCTCCACGTCGGGAATCTCCTGCACACGGACGCGCGGGCGGCGAGCGCCGCCGGGCTGCACGCCCTGTGGCTCCACCGCTACGGGACCGGCTACGGCCCCGAGCCGATGGAGATCACGTCGCTGCTCGAGGTGGCGCCGTGGGTGCACCGGTACGAACACGCTCGCTGATCGCCCCGGGACCTCGCGAAACCCCTAAACGCCAAGTTGCCCCCTTGGGGCCCGAGTCCGGAGATGAGCGTCCAGCGCCCCACGGCCACGGAGCCCCGCGTCGCGGCGACGGACTCTGCCTCGTCCTCCTCCGCGGAGACCGCGGCCCCCGACCCCCGCTTCTCGGTGGCCCGCATGGACCCGAGCACGCCGCCGACGGTCGACTTCTACGCCTACGCGAACGGACGGTGGCTGCGCGAGAACCCCGTCCCGGCCGACAAGGTTCGTTGGGGCGCGTTCGACGAACTGCTGCAACAGAACTACCGGGTCCTGCGGGAGATCCTCGAGCAGGCGACCGCGACGCCGGACCCGCCCGGTTCGGTCCGTCGGCAGGTCGGCGACTTCTTCCGGTCGGCCATGGACACGACGAGCCTCGAACGGGCCCGGTTCGGACCGATCCAGACGGACCTGGAGCGAGCCGACGCGATCCACTCCGTGGGGAGCCTGTTCCAGGTGTGGGCGTCCCTCCACCGGGACGGGTTCGAGGGCCTCTTCGAGAACTACGTCTATCCCGACAAGCGGCAGAGCGAGATCTACGCGTTCTACCTTGACCAGGGCGGACTCTCGCTCCCCGACCGGGACTACTACCTGGACCCCAAGTTCGCCGAAGTGCTCCTCGCGTACCGCGCCCACCTCGAGCGCACGTTCCGAGCGATCGGGGACCACCCGGACCGGGCGGCCAAGGCGGCGGCCGCCGTGCTCGAGATCGAGACGGCGCTCGCCCGGGTCAGCCGGACCAAGACGGAGCTGCGGGACGAGGAGCGCAACTACAACCGGGTGGATGTGGCGCCCTTCGTGGCGGCGCACCCGACGGTCCCGTTCGCGGCGTACCTCGCCGACCGGGAGCTTCGAGAGCTCCCCTACCTGGTCGTGGGCCAGCCGGAATTCTTCGGCTCGTTCGACCGCCTGATCCAGGACCGGCCGCTGGCGGACTGGAAGGAGTACACGCGATGGCAGATCGTTCGGAACGCCGCCCCCTTCCTGCACGAGGCGGCCGAGGCGGAGGACTTCGATTTCTTCCACCGGACGCTCCTGGGGCAGCAGGCGCCCGAACCGCGATGGAAGCGGGGGGCCATCACGATCGACCAGAGCCTGGGCGAGGCCCTGGGCGCGCTGTACGTGGAGCGTGCGTTCCCCGCCGAGGCGCGGTCCCGTATGCGCGAGCTGGTCGAGGACCTGAAGTCGGTCTTCCGCGATCGCCTGGCGGACCTCCCGTGGATGTCCCCCGAGACCCGCCAGCGGGCGCTCGCGAAGTTCGCCGCGTTCGGCACGAAGATCGGGCATCCCGACCAGTTCCGGGACTACTCGAGCGTGCGGATCGCGGACGACGACTACCTGGGGAACGTGCGACGGGCCAGGGCGTTCGAGGTCCACCGACAGGTGGCGCGCGTCGGCGGTCCCGTGGACCGCACGGAGTGGGGGATGACCCCCCCGACCGTGAACGCGTACTTCTCCCCGGTCAAGAACGAGATCGTCTTTCCGGCGGGGATCCTGCAGCCGCCGTTCTTCGACGTGACCGTGGACGATGCGGTGAACTACGGGGGCATCGGGGCGGTGATCGGACACGAGATCACGCACGGCTACGACGACCAGGGGCGGAAGTTCGACGCGAAGGGGAATCTCCAGGACTGGTGGACGTCCGAGGACGCCCAGGAGTTCCGCCGGCGAGCGCAGCAGGTCGTCGAGGAGTACAACCAGTACGCCCCGCTGCCGGGCCTCCACTTGAACGGGGAGCTCACCCTCGGGGAGAACCTGGCCGACCTCGGGGGCCTGAGCATCGCCTACGAGGCGCTCCAGCGACGGCTGGCCCGCGAGCCGAAGGCGCGGCGGGCGATCGACGGGCTCTCTCCCGAGCAGCGGTTCTTCCTCTCGTGGGCCCAGGTATGGCGGCAGAACTGCCGGGAACCCGAGACCCGCCGCCGCGTCCTGATCGACCCCCACTCGCCCGGCGAGTTCCGGGCGCTCGGGGCCGCCGCGAACCTCAACGCCTTCTACGGGGCCTTCGGCATCTCGGAGGGGCAACCGATGTGGCGTCCGCCCGAACGAAGGGTCTCCGTCTGGTAGTCGAGGGCCGGGGTCTGGCCCGGGTCCGAGGGTCGCCGGCGCGTGACGTCGTCACGGGGCCATCCGGGCCCTTAAGTAGGACACGTTCCTCGGGCCGCGCACTGCGGTCGGGCCCCTCACGGGGACCGGGCGCGGGACGCCACCACGGCGAGGCGGGGATGCGTGATCCGTCCTCTTCCAAGGTGACGCCACAGATGGCCCGATGGGGCGTGGAGCCCCGAGAACCCCTCCCTGGAGACGGGGAGCGACCTCTCGGAGCCGACGGACGAGATCGACAACGTACGCGAATCGCTCAATTCAGCGAGGAAGAGCATGAACCTGCCAGTCAGTAGATCGGTCACGACAGTAATTCCCGCACACGCGAAGTGTGCACACAAATCCGGTTGATCCTGCCGGCGGGCACCGCTATTGGAGTTCGCTTAAGCCATGCGAGTCGAGAGGGGTAAGCCCTCGGCGCACTGCTCAGTAACACGCGGACAACCTGCCCTCGAGACGGGGATAACCCCGGGAAACTGGGAATAATACCCGATAGATCTGGGATGATGGAAGGCTCCTAGGTCGAAACCCTGCGGGGCTCGAGGATGGGTCTGCGGCCTATCAGGTAGTAGGGGGTTTTACGGACCCCCTAGCCGTAGACGGGTACGGGCTTTGGGAGAAGTCGCCCGGAGATGGATTCTGAGACACGAATCCAGGTCCTACGGGACGCAGCAGGCGCGAAACCTCCACAATGTGGGAAACCACGATGGGGGAACTCCAAGTGCCTAGACTTATGTCTAGGCTGTTCTCGAGCCTAAAAAGCTCGAGAAGTAAGGGCCGGGTAAGACGGGTGC
>JASHXS010000070.1 GCA_030043405.1 Thermoplasmata archaeon
CCCGAGCTCCGCGATCGGCGGCGCGTCCCCCCACGCTCAGACATCGGGTCTGGTCCCGGCCTCCGTCCCCAAGTCGTACGGTCCCCGAGCCAACGTGTTCGTGCCGGGGAGCCCGGCCAATAACTGGCCGGAGCTCCACGGGAATCCTCAGTTGACGGGGTACGTCGCGAATTCTACGCTGACGACGGCGAATGCCTCCTCCCTCGGCGTCGGGTGGGCCGTGGACCTATACGGGTCGTCGCTCGACTCCCCGGCGGTCGCCTACGACTCCATCTCTGGACGCACGTACGCCTACGTTGGTACGGAAGCCGGAGATTTCATGGCAATCAATGTCGCCACCGGTCGGATCCTCTGGAGCACCTGGCTCGGCTCGATCATCCGAGCGTCGCCCCTGGTCTGGGACGGATCCGTCTACACGGCCACCTTCACGAATCCCGAGGTGGTGCGGCTCAACGCCAGTACCGGTGTCATCGAAGCCCGCGTGGTCGCCCCGACCCCTATCGAAGGAACGCCGACCCTGGCAACGCCGCCCGGTGGGGTGCCGACTCTGTACGTGCCCTCGCTGGACAGCGGGGCCATGAGCGGACCGATGCTCGCCCTGAACGCGACCACTCTCGCGACCGAGTGGACCTTTTCGAACTACAACTCGACCTCGTATGGACAGACCGCAGGCTCTTGGGACTCGGCCTCCTATGCGGTGACAAAGTCGGGGGTTCCGCTTGTCATCTGGGGAACGGACAACCCGGATTCATCCGTCTATGCGGTCGACGCCTTGACCGGTAAGCTCGTGTGGTGGTTCCAGACGGACGACCCGAATGACGGGGACTTTGACGTCGCGGCCGGCCCGATGGTTTCGCTGCCCGGTGTCAACGGATTTGCACAGGGCGTCGTGTACGCCATCAACAAGATTGCCCGCATCTATGCCTTGGACCTCAACAACGGGACCCTGATCTGGGAGACGAACTTCCGGAACCTGTCGTCGAACGGCAGCCCGCTTTCCCGTTCGACAGCGGCGCTGGAGGGTACCAATGTGGTGTTCGGTTACGGGAATGGCCTGATGGATGTCAACGCCATCACGGGGAAGGTCATCTGGCAGTACAAGGACCCAACCCAGACGGAATCGATCGCCTCCCCGGCCATTGTAGGGCCGGCGAGCGACGCGGTTGTCGTCACCGGGGACGTGGGAGGGAGCTTTGACGTAGTTTCCCTGGCGACGGGCCACCAGCTGTACACGTATGCGACCGGCGGGTACATCACCAGTTCCCCGGCCGTTTGTGGCGGGAACGTGATCATCGCCTCTTCGGACGGCTTCCTCTACGACTTCGTCGTGGGCGGAGGCAACGGCGGGACTCCCCCGACGACCACGATCAGCTCCCCCGCCCAAGCAGCCAACGTGACCAATCCGAACGGAGCCCTGACCATTCACGGCACGGCCAGCGCCTCGGGGACCGTCTACGCGGTCGACGTCGCGATCCAGTCCGGTGGTCCGACCGGTCCCTGGTGGAACGCCGTGAACAGCACCTGGTCACCCGGCCCCGTCACTGACTTGGCCACCCTGCAAACGTCCGGCCCGAATACGACCTGGAGCCAGGGCTTCCCCGTGCCTGCGATCGGTGGTACCTACCAGGTCTATGCCAACACCGTCTCGGCGGCCGGCCTGACCGACTCGGTCGGTGCGGACGTTTCGTTCGACGTCGCCTACAGCCTCACCCAGCCGACCCTCCAGGTATCCCCTACGTACGTCGCCCAGGACGGGAGCATGACGGTCGAAGGCGCCGGATTCCCGGCCCATCTCGCCCTCAGTCTCGAGTTCCAAGGCCAAACCCTCGTGAACGTGACGACCACGTCGAAGGGTCAGATTGCTTCGAAATCCATTCGGATGCCAAGGGCCGCCCTGTTCGGCCTGTCTTCCCTCGACGCTGTCGCCCGGAATGGGTCGACCCTGACCAGCGCACCCGTTACGGTGGCCAACGAATGGGATCAGGAGGGCGGGGCCCCGTCTCACATCAGCTACGAAGCGTACGACAAGACGTTCAGCCAGCTGACGTACCCTGGCCATGGGGTCTGGGTCCAGGTCGCCTGGCACTTTGATGCAGGCGCTCCGATCGACTCCGCGCCCGTGATCGCCGACGGATTTGCCTACTTCGGGGATACGGCGGGCGGCATTTTTGCAGTCGACACCCACGACGGGGGACTGCTTTGGTCGTACGCTCTACCGAACGGGGCCGCGATCCCCAACTCGCCCGCGATCGACGTCAGTCGCAACTTGCTCTTCGTCGGAGACTCGAGCGGGAATCTGACCGCCCTTTCGACTGCCAGCGGGAGCGTGGTCTGGCAAGACGACCTCGGTGGAAACATATCCGCCCCCGTCTTCAACAATGGCGAGATCTACGTCGTGGCCCACCGGGACCGCGTCCTGTCGATTTCCGAAGCGACGGGCGCCATCGCGTGGAGCCGGAACTTCTCCAGCTCGAGTTCGGCCGCCCCCGGCTTCAACGCGACCGCCGACCTGCTCGTCGTCTCCCAGCTCAACGGCAACGTCACCGCTTTCAACGCCACGAACGGTCGACTCGAGTGGGTCTTCGTTACCGGCGGCCCCGTTCTGGACTCACCGGTCGTCATCGGCGGTCGCGTCTTTGTAGGATCGAACGATGAGCACGAGTATGCCATCTACCAATCGAACGGGACGCTCGACTGGAAGTTCGACGCCCATGGAAACATCACGGACTCCGTGGCGCTTGTGTACACCGAGAGTGCGAAGCCGTTCGCGGTGGTCGTAGGGTCCGGCGACGGGAAGGTGTACCTGCTCAAGGGCACCACCGGGGCGTCGTACTTCAACGTCACCGCGGCGGGGCCCGTGGTCGGAGTTTCCGCCGTGCCCGGCGTCGTCCTGTTCAGCACGGTGTCGGGGACGGTGGCGTCAACCCGGTCGTACCTTGCCTTGGACGCGGTCTTCTGGCACTATGCGACCACGGTCGGCATGGACTCCGGACCTGTGCTGCTGGACGGTACGATCTACCAGTCATCGGAGAACGGTAACCTGTACGCGTTCACGTCCTACGGCCAGCCGCCGGTATAGGGCGGAACTCGGGTGCGGGTGAGAGGCTGAAAGTGGGCGCG
>JASHXS010000071.1 GCA_030043405.1 Thermoplasmata archaeon
ACTCGTCGAGCCAGCTCGCGCCCGTGTCCGCGATGAGCACGGGGCCCTTGGTCGCCGCGAGGAGGGCTCGGATCCGCTCCCGTTCGACCCCGTGGAGCGGAGTCGCCTGGACCGGGTATCCCAGCCGCCCGAACGCCCGGACCGCAGAGGAGGCGCTCGCGATCCCGTCCGCGTCGTAGTGGTAGATCACCCGCCAACGGCGGGGGTTCGCCAGCACGAGCCCGCGGGCCCGTTCGAACTCGCGTCGGTAGCGGGGGTCCGAGACGAAACTGTCCGGCCCCGAGGGCATCACTCCACCTGGAGAGCCGCTCCCGCCGCCGAATAGCGCCACGTCTCGGGAATTCGGTGGCGCTGGCGGTAGTAGCGTGCCAGGCGGCGGATGCGGGACTCCATCAGGTTGAGCCCCCGGCGGTTCGCGAGGTCCTTCGGGTGGGTCTCCAGATGCTGCTGGAGGTGGACGACGCGCTTGAGGAGGGCTTGGAGGTCGTCGGGGATCTCAGGAGTCACCCCGTGCTCCGCGAGGAGGGCGCCCAGGCGCTTCCCCGTGACCGACCGGGCGGAGGGGACCCCGTGCTGGTCCCGGAGTTGCAGGCCCACCTGGGCGGCCGATACGCCGCCCTTCGCGAGCTGAACCGCGGTCTCGGCGACCTCCGCGGGGGTGGTGGTGACCCACTCCGGCTTGGACAGGGGATAGGGGCGGTGCGAACCGGCCCGTCCCTTGCGTCCGGAGTGGATGCGCGACATGGCCCGGCGCCGACACACGTGGCTTACTTAAGGTCGAGGGCGGGGACGAACGAGGCCCCTCAAAACTAGCTGATCCGGTCGGTCTTCTGGAGCGCTTCGACCAGGAACGCCTTCCCTTCCGCGGTGATGCGATACTGGGCACGACGGGCCCCGGAGGCGGGAGGGTCGTCGAGCTTCGCCTCGACCAGGCCGTTCCGGACCAGGAGCCCCAGCGCGAGCGGGATCTTGACCTGTTCCCGGTGGACCGCCCAGAAGTCGTCGAGGAGGCGCTCGACCTCATTCAGCTCGAGCGACTGGTCCCGGGTCCGGCCCTCGTTAATCGACTCGGCCCGATTGAGCTGTTGCAGAATCGCGACGAGCGTCGCCCGGACGGGATCCGGATCCCCCTCGGGCGGTGTCACGTCCGTGGTTACGACGGCTTCCTCTACATAAATGTCGAGGCCGCGCGAACGGGCCGGGCCTAGCCGATCCGTCCGGTTTTCTGGAGCTGCTCCAGCAGGTACGACTTACCGGCGGCGTTGATGGTGACCCGACGGCCGAGGACGCGCCCCCGGTCCCAGGCGTACTCCCCTGCCTCGTGGAACTCGATCATCCGGTTCGCCTGCAGGGTTTCCAGGGCCTGGATGAGTCCGGGTTCGGTGAGACCCGGCGTGGGGCCCTTCCGCAGCAGGAAGAGGAGTTCGGAGGGCTCGAGCCCCTCGTCCGGTCGGTCCGATTCCCCCTCGGCCCGGTTGAGGAGCTTCAGGGCCTCCAGGAGCGTGAGGTGGAACTCCACCGAGACCTCCCGTGCGAGATCGTCCGGCACGACCGGAACAGCGGCGCCGGGCAGATAATGTTGCCAAGCCCGCGAGGCCCCGCCGGGGGTTCGGAGGCTTGATAGGCGGGAGGCGCAGATACGGGACCCTCCATGACGTGCACCTGCCGAAACCCGGCGCGGTGCCCGGTCTGCAACCAGCCGGTCCGGGTGCCGTTGACCAACCTGGAGAACTCCTCCGGAGGGGCGCTCCTGGTCGAGCGGTTCGCGCGCCGGGACTCCTCCTCGTCCCGAGAGGGGCTCCGACGTCTGATCCAGGGATACGCGACCTGCCCGTCGTGCGGCCACACGATCTACCATGATCATTCCCGGTCGTGCGTGGCCGAGGCCTTGAGCGCCGCCGGCGTCCCGATGGCCGAGCGGGAACAGATCCTTTCCAAGATCACCTTCCCGGAAGGGTGACGGACCCTCCGTGACCGCCGACGATTTCGTCGTCACGCCCTATGAGGTGAAGGGCCGGATCGACTACGCGCGGCTGCGCGAGTTGTTCGGTACCCAGGACCTGACCCCCGAGCTGCTGGCCCGGCTCCAGACGGTCGCCGGAGGCGAGCTGCCGCCGCTCCTCTCGCGGGGCGTGTACTACTCCCACCGGGACCTCGCGACGATCCTTGACCAATACACCAAGGGCTCCCCTTTCTTTCTCTACTCGGGCCGGGGCCCGTCCGGGCCCCTCCACACGTCCCACCTGGTCTCCTTCGACCTGTGCCGCTGGTTCCAGTCGAAGCTCGGCGTCCGCATGTTCATCCAGATCACGGACGACGAGAAGTTCTGGGCCCGGTCCGGTCTGACCCGGGAAGAGACCGCCCACTGGGGCATGGAGAATCTGTACGACATCCTGGCGCTCGGCTTCGATCCCAAGCGCACGCACGTCTTCTTCGACTCGAAGTCGATCGCGGCGCTGTACCCACTCGCCATCCGCGTGGCGCGCAAGGTGCCGTACTCGACGGTCAAGGCGGTCTTCGGTTTCGAGCCGAGCACCAACATCGGGCTCGTGTTCTACACGGCCCTCCAGACGGTGCCGTGCTTCTGGCCCTCCTGGGCCG
>JASHXS010000072.1 GCA_030043405.1 Thermoplasmata archaeon
GGGTTCGGAACCCCCCGCGTCATTCGAACCTGCGTCGCGAGATCCAGAGTCTCGCATGATTGGCCACTACACTACGGGGCTACGAGGAAAGCCAGCGTGGGGCCGTTCATAAACGTTGCCGAGAAACTGAGGTCGAATCCGTCGTCCGCCCGCCCTCCGCGCGTCCGCGGAGCTTCGGCGCCGGGTTCCGCACCACACACACAAATATCCGAGGGCAGTCCGACACCAGTCGACGCCGGGGGTCGGATGACGGAGGTTTCCAGGGCCCCGGCAAGCCCGGCCCGGTCCCCTTCCGCCATCCGAGCCACGGAGCCGCGACCCTCTCGGGGCCCCTTCGGCCTTTCGGGCATTCGGTCCGCTGTACTCTACGCGGCCCTACCGATCGGCCTCGCCCTCTTCGCGGCGAGCGCGGGCGTCTCGTTCGGTCCGTTCGCGTCGTACCTTCCGACCGCGTCGGTCGACGTCCTGTACTCGTTCCTGAGGATGAGCGCCGCGTACTTCGCGTCGCTCGGGTTCGCCCTCGCCTACGGGTATTACGCCGCCACCCACCGAACGGGAGAGCGGGTGATGATCCCCGTCCTGGACATCCTCCAATCCATCCCGATCCTCGGATTCTTTCCCTTCGCCCTCCTCTTCTTTGCGGCGCTGACCCCGAACAGCTGGCCGGGAGTAAACATCGCCTCCGTGTTCCTGATCTTCACCTCGATGGCCTGGAACATGGTCTTCGGCGTGTACGAATCTCTGAAGACGCTGCCCGGCGAGCTGAAGGAAGTCGCGGATACCTTCCGACTGCGGGGCCTTCTCCTCTTCCGCCGGGTGCTCTTCCCCGCCACGATCAACCGGCTGGTCTACAACTCCGTCCTCTCGTGGACCGCCGGATGGTTCTTCCTGGTCGAGGCCGAGATCTTTACCACGAACTCCTCCCAGGCTCTTCCAGGGATCGGCAGCTTCCTGTCCTTCGCCGCGAGCGACCACAACACGCTCGCCTTCCTCGCCGGGATCCTCGTGCTGGTGATCGTCATCGCGCTCCTCGACTTCGCGGTCTGGCGTCCGCTGGGAAAGTGGGCGGAGCGGTTCCGATACGACACCGCTCCCTCGGGGGAAGGGGAGGAGATCTCGACCTCGGCGGCCGGGACCCGCACCCGGATGCGTCAGGTCGCCGCCATTGTGACCCGCGGCGTCCGGACGGGCGTCACGCGCCTCGGGAGCCCGCTCGTTCAGCTCGCGGCCATCACGGTCCGCCCGATACAGCGCACCCAGCAACGACGCACGATGGTCTACTACCTCGAGATCGGCGCCCTCCTCGTGGTCTGCTGGCTCATGCTCATCGCCATCATCGTCGCGATCTACGACGTGTTCTCGGGACCGATCCTCCCCGGGATCTGGGCTCAGATCGAGTCACTTCCCCTCGCGATGGGCGCCTCGGCCCTGCGGGTGACGGCCGCCTACCTGATCTGTCTCGCCATCGCCCTGCCGCTCGCGATGTATCTGGCGCGCAACCCGCGGGCCGCCCGCTTCGGGATGCCGACCGTCGAGGTCATCGCCTCCTTTCCCGCGACCGCGCTCTTCCCGGTGATCATCTTCGTCCTGATCCCGTACATTTCCGCCGAGGGGGCGGCCGTCCTGATGCTCATGACGGGGATGCTGTGGTATCTCTTCTTCAACATCCTCTCCGGAGTCCGTGCCTTGCCGCCGGACCTGGACGAGGCCGCGACCTCATTCGGCGTTCGCGGATGGAAGCGATTCACGCGGGTCGTCCTGCCGGGAATCTTCCCGGCCCTGATCACCGGCTCGATCACGGCCTTCGGGGGCGGTTGGAATACGCTCATCGTGGCGGAGTACCTCAGCGTCGGTCACTCCCAGTCGTTGAGCCTGTTCGGCGTCGGGCGGGCGATCGACGTCGGCTACGCTCTCCCGAACCAGACCGGCTACCCCTTGATGGTCGCCGCCTTGCTCACCCTGGTCGCGACGGTCGTCGCCATCAACGAACTGATATGGAAGCCGATGTACCGCCGAGCGGTCGAGAAGTACCGCGTCGACTGAGGGCGCGGCGCTCCCGGGGCCGGCAGGGGTCCGAACGATGGCGCTGATCCGGGTCGAACATGTCAGCAAGGCGTTCGCCTCGCGGCATGGCTCGATCAACATCATGCAGGACATCACGTTCGACGTCGCGGACTCCGACTTCCTGGCCATCGTCGGCCCGTCCGGCTGCGGGAAGTCGACCATGCTCCGCCTGATCCAGGGACTGGACCGGCCGACGGAGGGACAGGTCGTCTTCCGGGACCGACCCGTCACAAGCGTGTGCCCTCAGATGGCCATGGTCTTCCAGAGCTTCGCGCTCTACCCCTGGCTCACGGTCGCGCAGAACGTCGCCTTCGGACTCGAAGCGCTCCGATGGCCCGCCGACCGAATCAAGACCCAGATCGACCGCTACATATCCGTCACCGGCCTCGACGGTTTCCAGGAGGCGTACCCCCGCGAACTCTCTGGCGGAATGCGCCAGCGGGTCGGACTCGCCCGGGCCCTCGCGGTAGAACCCTCCGTCCTCCTGATGGACGAACCGTTCAGCGCGCTGGATCCCCTTACGGCGGAGGGCCTGCGGGAGGAGGTCCTACAGCTGTGGCGCGACCCGAGCCTGCCGCCGGACGCGGTCCTACTCGTCACCCACAACATCGAAGAGGCGATCCAGCTCGCGGACCGCGTGATCGTGCTCGCCCGTCGACCGTCCCATGTGTTGGCCGACGTGCGGGTCGACTTGCCCCGCCCGCGCGACCGAAAATCAGCCGCTTTCTATGACCTGACGGACAAAGTGTACTCGCTCATCACCGAGGGGGGCTCGGCGCCCTCGACCGCGAGCGCGCCCTCACCGCTCTCCTCCTCGGAATAAGCCTTATAGTGGCCCTCCCCGATAGGGGGCTCTCTTCGAGGTAGAAAGTGCCGACCACGTACCCCAAGTGCACCCCGTCCGAGCTCCAGGGCCTGGTCGTGCTCCTGAATTCGCACTCCGGCACGGAGGACGTCGCTCGACTGGCCGACGACCTCGACCTCGAGATCGACGAGATACTGCCCGCGGTCGAGTACGCGTCCGTGCTCCAGCTCGTGAAGGTCCAGGACGGACGGGCGAGCCTGACGGACGTCGGGAAGCGGTACCTGGCCGGGACGATCCGGGACCGGAAAGCACTGTTGCGGGACCAGCTCCGGCGCACGACGCTGTTCCGGACGCTGCTTCGCGCCCTCGAGAGCTCACCGACCGGGAGCCTCACGGACGACGAGCTCACCAACATCGTCTCCGTTACGTCCGCATCGCAAGACCAGGCGGTCCAGAACATCGTCAACTGGGGCCGATACGCGGAGCTGTTCCGGTACGACGCCGCCCAGCACCTCTTGGTCGTGGCGCCTCACACGTCCACCAAGACGTCCGGCGGTGCCCGGCCCCCACCCCCCTCCGCCTCCAACCCACCCCCTCCGACCCGGCCCGCCGCGAAACCCTCCCGAACCTCGACCGAGGGGACGACCCACACGAGTCCGGTCGCGATTCACGCCATCTGATCCGGCCGACCGGCCCGGCGTTCCAGAAGGGCTTAAGCGGGTTCGTTCATCCCTCGCGCCGCTGGGCACGTAGATCAGCGGAAGATCGCTGCTTTCGCAAAGCAGAGGTCGTGGGTTCAAATCCCACCGTGTCCACTCACCCCCGAAGACGAGAGCCTGTCTGTGCAACACCGAATGCAACCACCCCGACCCCTCGCTCGACGTCACCGGTGAACCCGATGGTGGAGGCGGCCGGTTCTGCGGCCGCTGGTAAGAGATCCCGCGACTAGGCGCCGACTCGCTCCAACACGGTGAGGGCCCGCAGCGTGACCATCTTGCTGGGGCGCCCCGCCAGTTCGAGGGCGAATGGGACCGGTCGCTGCGCCGGATGCTCTCGGAAATAACGCGCGTAAGCGCCTCCCGCGTCCGGGTGCACTGCGTCCAGGTTCCAGCGACCGTCGGGCCGTCGCTTCTTCTGCAGGAGCCGAAGAGCGTACGCGAGCCGGGGATCGCGGCCGTACCCCAGCTCGGTCAGGATGTCGAGTCCGACCAGTACGTCGTAGTAGTAGTGGATCGGGTAGTGGAATCGGTACCATGGGGGGTAGCGA
>JASHXS010000073.1 GCA_030043405.1 Thermoplasmata archaeon
GACTCGGTCAGCGGGGGCGGGCGGAACGAGCCAAGCAACTCCTCGACACGGTCCGCTCGAGGCAACGGGATCAGCACGCTCGCGACCCACGGCGGGGAGGCGGCGTACTGGATCGCCGCCTGCGCCAGGGTTCGCGTTCGATCCTGCGTCAGAAACCCGAGACGCAGTACGGGGCCGAACTCGCTCGCCAGTGCCCGATAGCTGGCCGGGCCGCTGGAGGGGCCCGTTTCGATCCACGCCCCGGCCCAACGGGAGCCGTCGAGTCGGCCGCGGGCAAAGGGGTCCCGCACGAAGGCCACGGGAGTCGCGTGGGGTGAACGACCCAGGCCGGCCAATGCGCGACGATCCAACATCGAGAAGGGAGTCGAATACAGCCGACGTGGGTCCGGGGCCGGTAGGTCCGTTTCTCCTCCATCGAGTCGCGTCACCTCCGCCGTGGCCAGTGGGCCGGACCGGTGCCGTGCCACCGACTCGGTCAGGTCGAATTCAGGCAGGAGTCGCCAACCCCGTCGCGAGAGCGGCTCGGATCCTCGGAGGTTAGCTCGCGCCAGAGCTGGATCGACGAGGGGCTCGACGTGCCCCGGCACAATCACCGTCACCTCCCCGTCGGAGTCCCCGAGCGCTTCCGCCAGACTGGCTAGGGCGGACGTGGGGTCTCGGGCCCGCGCGACGTCGAAGAGCGACACTCCTGCCTTCCGCGCTTGCCGTAGTCGATCCGCAAGCCCGGGGCCGGGCGCTCGATCTGTCGGGGTCGGGGACTCGACACTCAGCCCGAGCGCGGACACGTCGAGCCCAGCGCCGACGATTGTGCGTCGAGGAATCGAGCCCGACCCGGACACGCTGGCACCCTCACGCGCGGAACCCGGGGGGCGGCTTCTCTTCTCCGAGTCGCCCATCCCTTGACCCGGAGTCCCTCCGGCCGCCCGGCCGTCTCGTTATTTGCCCGCTCGGGCTCGCACGGGGAAATGGCGGCGCCGACGACGCGACGAGCCCCAATCTCCGAGCGGTACCGCCCGTCTTCGCTCGACGAAGTACTGGGGCCACCGCGGGCGCGGGAGGCGCTGCGGGGATGGGCCCGCGAGTGGGCCACCGGAAGCCCGCCGGCCCGGAGAGCCGTCGTGCTCTCCGGCCCGCCCGGGGTGGGCAAAACGACCACGGCCCTCGCGCTCGCACTGGAGAACGGCTGGAACCTGGTCGAGATGAACGCGTCGGATGCCCGCAACGAACGGGCCATCGAGGAGGTCGCCGGGCGGGCTTCGATCACCCATACGCTGGAAGGCAGCCTACGCGGGGGCCTTCGAAACCGCGCTCTCATTCTCCTCGACGAAGCGGACTGCCTGACGGGTCGGAAGACCGATAGTGCACGCCCGGCGCCACCTCCGGCCTCGTTGCGGGAGTTCCTGCGGGGTCGGTACGGGAAGATCGAGGAACTCAACACCGCCTGGGGACTGGGCGCCACGGGTCGGCCGCCGGCATTTTCCGAGTGGGAAGATCTCCCGAAGACGGCGGGACGGGCGGTGTGGACCCGGCTGGGTCCGGCGCAGCGGGACCTCGCCGACTGGAAGGGCCACGCCCGGCCGAAGGACCTGACCGACCGGGGTGGGCTCGGGGCGATCGCGAAACTCGTGCGGACCACCCGACAACCCCTGGTGCTGACGGTGAACGACGAGTCGGTGCTGACTCGGTATTCACCGGTGTTTCGGACCTCCGTCTTGCGCCTCGCCTTCGGTCGACTCCGCGACGCCGATGTAGCGGCCCAGGTGAGCCGCGTGGCGGCCCGCGAGTCCATCACGCTCGGTCCCGGATCGATCGAGGCGATCGTGAAGAAGGCACGGGGGGACCTTCGTGCCGCCCTCAACGACCTGGAAGCGGTCGCGCCCCTACCCCCCGGACCGGCGCAACTGACGGTCCTGGGCGTCCGCGACCTGACGTCGGATCTCGAGGCCCTCACCGCCGAATCGCTGACCGCCCATCGGTTCTACCGCAGTGGCGAAGTCCGTGACCGAATCGACGCCCCGCCGGATGACCTCTTTCCGTGGGTCGAGGAGAATCTCCCCGCGTCCGCTCCGGACGCGGCTCACCTCGAGGCCGCCTTCCAGACCCTCGCCGTCGCCGACCTCTGCCTTCAACGAGCTCGTCGGGCCCGAGTCTGGAGCCTGTGGAGCTTCGCCTCCGAGTTGATGACGGGGGGTGTCGGACTGGTCATCCGCGACGCTCCGGTCCCCCCCCGAGAGAGAGTGTACTTTCCCGAGTTCCTCGGTCGGATGGGGGGTTCTCGGAACGTACGTGGGATTCGAGAAGCCGTGGTCGTGAAAGTGGCCCACCGACTGCACCTCTCGAAGGCCAAGGCGCGGTCCATGGTCCTCCCCTTTGTCGAGAGCGTCGTTCTTGCCGGAACCGAGCCGAAGGGCCGGCCAGAGCTCCGGGAGACGGCGCGACGCCTCGTGGCAGAGTTGGCCCTCGGCTCCGATGAGATCGCCTATCTGGTCCGGGCGGAGCCTGAGTCGTCCATCGTCCGAGCGTTGGCGGAGCCGGACGATGACGAGGGGTTGGGGCGCCCCGCGACCGAGGAGCCGCCCTTGAGCGAATCCTCCTCGCCGGAGCCCTCACTCGAGGCCGCGACCAGCGCCCCGCCGAAGAAACGGCAGCGTTCGTTGAGTGAATTCGGTGGGTGACTGTGGCCGAACGGGCGGTTGTCGCCTGGAGTAGCGGGAAGGATTGTGCGTGGGCTCTCGACACGGTACGTCGGACCGGGCAGTTCGATGTCGTGGGGCTGCTGACCACCGTGACGGAGACGTTCCAGCGTGTCTCGATGCACGGCGTGCGACTGGAGGTGCTGGAAGCCCAGGCTCGTGCGGTCGGCCTGCCGCTGCACCTGGTGTCGATCCCATTTCCGTGCCCGAACGAGGTCTACGAACGGGCGATGGGCCGCGCGCTCACCGCGCTACGTGTCCAACACGTGGAACGCGTGGTCTTCGGGGATCTGTTCCTCGAGGACGTACGTCGCTACCGGGAGGAGCGGATGGCCCACACCGGGCTCGCCCCTGCCTTCCCACTGTGGGGCCGTTCGACCCCCGACCTGGTGCGGGAGATGATCTCGGCCGGACTGGAGGCCCGGATCGTGGCCCTCGACCCTTCGCGGGTTCCGCCCCGGTTCGCCGGCCGCGTTCTTACCCGACCGCTCCTCGAGGAGCTTCCGCCCGAGGTCGACCCGTGCGGCGAGCGGGGGGAATTCCACACGTGCGTGACGGCCGGGCCGATGTTCGACCACCCGCTGCCGGTGGAACCGGGGGACGTGGTGGAACGGGACGGCTTCGTCTTCGCCGACGTCCGGATGGCCCCGCTCAGGCCAGCTTCGCCTGGACGCTGATCGGGACGTTCCCCTTCAGGGCCCCAGAGATAGGACAGCCCGCGCCGGCCGCCGTCGCCGCCGCCGAGAACTCCTCGGCCGAGATGCCGGGTACCCAACCGACGACGGAGAGCTCCATCTTGGTGACCTTCCAGCCCTCTCCGACCTTGTCGAACGTCGCCGACGCCGATACTTCGAGCTTCGTGGGGGGGTGGTGGGCTCGGCCCAGTCCCGCGGAGAGGGCCATCGAGTAGCAGGCCGCATGGGCC
>JASHXS010000074.1 GCA_030043405.1 Thermoplasmata archaeon
TTCTTCGTCGAAGTCAACTCGGCCACCCCCGTGACGTTCTCCTACGCGGGATTACCCACCGGCTGCACCTCGAGGGATGTCGACGTGCTCGGTTGCGTTCCAACGGCGAGCGGCTCCTTCGATGTCACCGTCACGGTGGCCGGCGCCGACGGTGGGGTGGCCTCCGCTTCCGTCCGGGTCGACGTGTCGCCGGGCGCAGGGACCCCGTCCGTGGGAGGCGGCTGGTGGGGGGGCAACTCGTCGCCGGTCCTGACGTTCGGGCTCGGGAGCCTGGTCGGAGCGGTCCTCGTGGCGGGGTTCGCCGTCGCGCTCGCCCGGAACGAGTCCCGACGGCGGGCGCAGGGAGAGGAGATCTCTCGGGAACTCCTGAAGTCGCCCCCACCGACGGAACGACCCGACAATCCCCCGTAGAGGAGCCCTCTTCCACCCGGGCGCTCTCCCGCCCACGCACGGTCGGTGGGGCATCGGTGATCAGCCCCGTTTCATTCGGGATCGGAGCCGCGGCAGGAGGCGCCCTCGCCGCGCTCGTCTGGGGATGCCTCCGATGGCGCGCGGGGGCCCGACGTACGACCGTCGACCCGGACCGCTACACGTCGCCCACGGGGGCTGGGATGACGTGGGATCCCACGTACCCCCTCCCGGCGACGGTTTCCGACCGTCCGGATCCGCTGGGACTGGGCGAGGGGCACTCCACGGTCGCTGTCACGGTCGAACAGGTCCGGCTGTCGGAGCGGGTCATCCTGCATCTGGCCCGCCTCGGGCGGATCGACCCGGAGGCACCCGCCGCCCCGACGCGGACCCAACAGGGGCTGGTCGCTGCCACCGGGGGTAGCCAGAGTGCCGTATCGAAGGTCCTCCGTCAGATGGTCGCGTCCGGCATGGTGGAGGAGGAGCGGCGGCATATCGCCGGGGTTTCCCACCGGATGAAGGCGTACGCGCTGAGCCGCCGGGGAGAATTGCTCGCCCGAGAGGTCGCGGCCCGACGAGACGTGAGCCTTCTCCCGACCCTGGTGCCACCGAGTCCGCCGGCGTACGAGTCCGCCCGACGTCCCTAACAAGCGATCGAGTCCGCCCGGAGGCGATAGGGAGGAGCTCCGTCGGCGCCGAGGGAGGCCAAAAATAGGCGGAGCCCTTCTCCGGAGCGCGGCCGGGCCGGTCGCGGATGAGGGATTCGACTTGGCCAGTGCCAGCCGACCGTTCGGCTCCTTCCTTCTCGCGTTGCTGGCGGCCCTCCTCATCTTGGTGGAGGGCGTGCTCCTCCTCCTCGCCGGTACCCTGTTGGGCCGACTCGGGGACGCCACGCTCGGCGCCGCCGTGGGGGGCACCGGGCTGCTGGTCGCGATCGACGGCTTCCTCGTGCTGTTGTTGGCCATCGGTCTTCTCGTTCAGCCGACGGCCCATCTCGGGATCGGGATCAGTCTGATCGTCTTCTCCGGGCTCAGTTTCCTGGGGGGCGGCGGGTTCATCGTCGGCGGAGTCCTCGGGGTGATCGCGGGGATCCTGGCGCTCGCCTTCGATGCTTCAGCCTTCGAAGCGAAGGGCCCCACCCGGCCCCCGCCCGGCCCCGACCGGACCTGCGGTCGCTGCGGGCGACTCTTCTCGGGCGACGCCAGCGCGTGTCCTTTCTGTAACGCTCCCGTGTAGCGGGGACCCTCGGGGGCCCTGGATTCCGGGGGAGGCGGGAGCGCGTCGCCTCAGGCGAAGTCGAAGGGCGAGGGACGAGCCACCACGAGCTCCGTCCCGCCCTCGGCATTTCGCTCGAACCGTAGCTCGCAGCCGCGGAGCCGGGCGATCGAGAGACCGATCTCGGCGGCGGAGGCCCGAAGGCGGGCGCGCAGGCGCCCCTCCAGTTCGACGCGAGCCCGGTAGGGGGACCGTCCCTGCCGCAGTTCGACCGAGACCACCGGCGATCGGGTCTGGGAGACGCGCACGATCGTATACGGGGTCCGGAACGCCACCGTGCGTTCGAGATCCTCGTGGAGTCGCCAGCGCCGGGAGCCGCAGGCGGGACACCGGGCCGGGGCCCGACGCACGGTCGACCATGAGTGACCGCATTGGACACACTTGGTGCCGAGCGGCCACCCCCGGGACGGGGGCATGCGGACCAGATGGTCGCCACCCCCAGTTAAACCCCCCGAACCCCCCGATCCACCCATGGGGACGCCCCCACTCGACTCCCGGGGCCGCTCGTCGCCCTCGGAGCCGGTTTTGGAACTGTAGTCTTAAATATGGCGGACAGAGCAGGGATGCGGTGCTGACAACTGTCTGACAAACAGGGGGTTGTTGGCGCGGACCAGACGGGAAACCAGGCGGTCAGGAGGAGCGCTCGATGTACCTGAAGCGGCTGAAAGTCCGCAATTTCAAGTCCTTCGCGGGGGCGACGGAGATCCCCTTCCAGCCCGGGTTCACGGGCGTCGCCGGCCCGAATGGGATGGGCAAGTCCAACATCTCGGACGCCATTCTCTTCGTCCTCGGTCCGACCAGCTCGAAGGCCCTGCGGGCCGAGCGGTTGACCCACCTCTTCTTCAACGGCGGGGCCTCGAAGAAAGCCGCCACGGAGTGCGAGGTCTCTCTCGTCTTCGACAACTCGGACAAGCTCCTCCCCGTCGAGGCGAACGAGGTCGAGGTCACTCGGTACGTCAAGCTGGCCCCGAGCGACCCCGACGGTTACTACTCCTACTTCTACGTCAACGGCCGGCGCACCACCCAGACCGAGATCGACTCCCTCCTATCGCACGCCCGGCTGAGCGGGGATGGCTACAATCTGGTCCAGCAGGGAGACGTCAACAAAGTGGTCACGATGGGCCCGGTGCCCCGCCGGGGGCTCGTCGAGCGACTCGCCGGGATCAGTCAGTACGACGAAGAGCTCGAGCGCGCCGCCTCGAAGCAGACGGACCTCGAGGCGAATCTCACCCGCATCCAGACGCTCCTCGGAGACATCCAGGGCCGTATCTCGGCGCTGGGCTCCCAACGGCTGCAGGCGATCCAGTACAAGGAACTCCAGGACGAGAAGCGGCGCACGGAAGCCCGGCTGGCTCGGGCGGGTCACCGCTTGGCCGAACAGGAGCTGGCCACCTGCCGTACGCAGGTCGAAGGCGCTCGGGCGGAGATCCAGCGCCTCCAGGCGGAGCG
>JASHXS010000075.1 GCA_030043405.1 Thermoplasmata archaeon
CGGGTCTGCGCCATCCACGCCTTGGGCGAGCTCGGGGGAGCGGAGGCCCGCGGCATCGTCCTTCACGCCCTGGACGACCCGGCGTGGCCGGTCCGTGGGGCCGCCGGCATCGCGCTCGGCTCCGTCGGAACCTCCGAGGACCTCAGCGTCCTCCTCGACCGGTTGCAGGATGCACACCCCTGGCCCCGGCGAGGCGCCACGTATGCGCTGGGGAAGCTAGGGCTGACCGCGGCCGCGCCCCGGATCCGCGAGGAGCTCACCGACCCGGCGCCGGAGGTGCGGCTCGCGGCCGTCTGGGCCCTCGGACGACTCGGGGACGACGGAGCCCGGGAGGACTTGGTGCGACTCCTCCGTACGGGCCCGACAGGACCCGGCGTCGGGCCGGCCGGCGGCGACGAGGGCGAGACGCTCCAGTCGGACGCCGAGACCCGCCTGTTCGACGCGGTCGTCCAGGCGCTCGGCCGCCTCCCGCATGGCCTCGACGACCCGTTCGTGCAGGGCGCGCTGATCGCGGCCCGCTCGCAGCTCCCCGACGAGGAACTGGACCGCCTCGCCCGCCTCCCGCTCCCCGAACTCCTCTCCGACCGGCCGCCGCCAACGCTCCGCACCCTCTTTGAGGGGGCGATCGCCCTGTCGTTCGAGGACGACGAGACCGGATGATCCGCGACTTTCGTGCGACGGACGCGCCGGGGATCGTCGGCCTGCTCACGACGCAGTTCCCCGACGAGGAGGCGCTGCTCGGCACGCGCCCCGAGGCGATCCTCAAGGTCATCCACCGGGTCACCCGGCTCGACGCCCGGATCCTCTTCGCCTTCCTCCGATTGATCCGCCGACCGGTCTTCCGCGTCCTCATCGCGGAGGAGAACGGGAAGCTCGTCGGGACGACGCTCCTGACGTTCCCGGGCCGGTCGGTCTATCTCAGCATGGTGGTCGTCGACCCGTCGGTCCGCCGACGGGGACTGGCGCGCGCGCTGCTGGGAAAAGCGCAGGACGTCGGCCGCCGGCTCGGCCGCCAGTACCTGGTCCTGGACGTCCTCGCCCACAACACGCCCGCCCGCACCCTGTATGAGCAGCGACTGGGGTACCGACCCCTCCGAGAGACGGCGTTCATGTCCCGGGAGCACCCGCAGGAGGTGGGGCCGGAGCGGACGACGCTCGCGCCGGGCATTCGCCGTTACCAGGAGACGGACGAACCCGCGCTCCACGAGCTCGCGCGTCGGCGGATGCCGCCGGAAGTGCAGAACGTCCTACCGATCCCCAAGCGCCTCGTGGGCGGGGACCGGATGGCGGACCGCATCTTCGCGAGCCAGAGTGCGGCGTGGGTGGTCGACCGCGGGCACGGGGCGGAGGCCCTGGTCGTGGCCATCGTGACCCCGGGCCAGGACGCCGGCCACCTCGGCGATCCGTTGGTGTCGGAGACGGTCGACGAGGCGACGGCGCGCGAGCTCGTGCGCACGGCGCTCGCGTGGTGCGGCGCGCGGGGCGTCACACGCGTCGTGTCGCTGGTCCCGAAGTACAACACGACCGCGCGCGCGGCGCTGGGACCCGAGGGGTTCCAGGACGCGCTCTCGACCTGGACGCTCTTCCGGCCGGTCCAGTAGGCGGATGGCGGACGTCCCACCGGTCGACGTCTACCTCCTCCCCGCGATCGTGGGCGGCGGCCTCGGAGACATCGAGGAGACCCTCGCCGCCGGACGCCGGCTCGCGGCCCAAGGATGGCGCACGTGGTTGTATCGACCCCCCGACCGGCCTCTCCCGCGGGGCGTGGACGGACCGTGGGACTGGCCCGACGGGATCCGGAGGATCCACTCGCTGCCCCCGGCCCGCGCGCCCGCCGCGGTGACCGTCACTCCCGCGTGGGGAGTGAGCGCGGCGCCGGGCCGGCCCGGCCGCTTGGGGCGCCCGGGCCCCTGGGGCCCGGAGGCGGCCGAGATCGAGTCGGCCTACGGCTCGGCGTCGACCGTGCACGTCAGCCTCGAGGAGTTCGCGCGGACCCTCCCGACCGGCCGAGAGGACCGAGAGCGGTTCCGGGAGGGCGGTGTCGCGGCCCGCCAGCTGCCGGACCGGCTGCGTCGTTCGGAGGCGGCCGGGGACCGGGAACGGTTCCGGGCTGCGTTCCTCGAGTTCCGCGCGTTCGACCGCCCGAACGTGCTCCATCTGTTCGCGACCTTCGAGCCGGATCCCGGGTTCGCCCGGGAATTCCCCGGGGCGGTCCAGTGCGGCCCCCTCTGGCCCCGTCGGTACCCGGCTCGCCGCTCTACGAGGGGGCTCGTCCGTCGGAGGGAGTGGGTGTGGTACGCCAGCCCCGCGTCGTCCGAACGGATCGCGGGCGAGGTAGTCCGGGGACTCGCGACCGTGCAACCCCCGATGCCGCTGTTCGTTCGGACCCCGCGACCGTGGAAGTCCCGTTTCGCCGCGGAGTCGGTGGCCCTGATCGATGTGCCCCTCTCGGCCGGGCGCTGGCGGCCCCGCTTCCACGGGGCCGATCTCCGGATCGTGACGGGGAGCCGTAGTCTGCTCGAGGCGATCGAGGCCGGCGGTCCGTTCCTGTACTTCAACGGCGTGCTCGGGTCGGGTTCCGCGAGCCGACGCCACCGGCCGGAGAAGATCGTCGCGTGGTTGAAGGCGGAGCGGGCCCGTCTACCGACCGACCTGGCGCGAGACCTCTCGGATTTCGCCCGGGCCCGCCGAGTGCGGGACGTCGTGTCGCGGGCGGTCCACGCCACCGGGGGGTGGGCGCATTTCCCGGTAGGCCCACCCCGGGGCCCCTTCCGCGCGCCGTTCAACGACGCCGGGGCGCTGATGGTCGCCGCCGCCCGGTCGCTCGGCGACCGTCCCACGGAGGCGGAGGAGACCGTGCGCCGGCTCCGGGCAGGCATGGTCCCTTAAGGACGGGGCCGCTTTCCCCCGCGGATGGCCCGGGAGACGGCGACCCCGGAGACCGTCGGGCGTGCCCTCGTGGGGGAGGGGGTCCGATTGCGGCGTGGCGAAGAGCTGGTCGTCGCGTCGTGGAGCCACACCCTCCCGTGGGCCGCCGCGTGCGTGGCGGAGGCCCGCCGGCGCGGCGGGCGGGCGACCCTCGTCCTGGAGGACGAGACCGCGTTCTGGCGCAGCGTCGAAGTCGCGCCGACGACGCGTGGCTGGTCGGGGCTCTCGTCCGGCCTTCGCGCGGCCGTGCGGGCCGCGGACGCGCTCGTCTACTTCACGGGCCCCGCCGACCGACCCCGCTTCCACGCCCTCCCCCCGCAGCAGCTGGCCCCCTTTCGGGAGGCGGACGAAGAGTGGTTCCGACTGAGCCGGGCCCACGGGATCCGCGGGATTCGCTGCCTCCTAGGATACGCATCCGATGCCCAGGGGGAGCACTGGGGGGTCCCCGGGGCCCTCTGGCGAAACCAGCTCCTCCGCGGGATCGCCGACGCGGAACCGAGCCGGATCCGGGCGGACGGCGCCAAGGTGGCGCGTGCGCTGGCGAAAGGCAAGGAACTCCACCTGACCGCGGCGAATGGGACCGACGTGCGGCTGCGACTGCGCCGCCGGGTGCCCTGGGTCGACGACGGGCGGGCCGGCCCGACCGACCGGATGCCCCACCCCCCGATCGCGACGGCACCGGCGGGGATGGTGGCGGTCGCCGTCGACGAGACCGCCACGAACGGCACGGCGATCGCGAACCGCCCGAGCTTCCTGACCGCCGGGCGCGTCGAGGGAGGGCAGTGGGACTTCGAGAACGGACGGCTCTCGAACTACTGGTACACGGACGGAGGTCCCGCGTTCGATAGCGAGTTCGGTCGGGCTCCGCGCGGCCGCGAGACGCTCGGGCTCTTGGCCGTGGGACTCAATCGGGCCCTCCCGCCCGGCGTGCCCCAGGCGGAGGATGCCGAGGGCGGGACCGTCACGCTCGCGATCGGGGGGAACACGATGTACGGTGGAACGAACCGATGCCCGTTCCTCTCCTGGCTCACCGTCGGCGAGGCGACGGTGGCCGTGGACGGGATGCCCCTCGTGGACCGTGGGGAGATCCTCTAGCGCGGCGTGGGTGGACCGGGCGTTCTTCGACCGCCCGACCGCCGAGGTCGCCCGAGACCTCCTGGGGGCGACCGTGCGGCTCCGCGGTCCGCACGGGGTCCGGGAGACCCGCCTCGTGGAGGTCGAGATGTACGGCCCGGACGACCCGGCGAGCCACGCCTACCGCGGACCAACCCGACGGAACCACACGATGTTCGGGCGGCCGGGGGGCCTGTACGTCTACCGGATCCATCAGGTGGTCTGCGCGAACTTCGTCACGCGGCCCGGGGAGGCGGTCCTGTTGCGAGCGGGCACTCCGGTGGGAGCGGATCGAGCCAACGCGTCCGGTCCGGGCCGACTGTGTCGGGCGCTCGGGATCT
>JASHXS010000076.1 GCA_030043405.1 Thermoplasmata archaeon
GGTCGAGCTGGGCGACGAGATCGCGCAGGTCCACTACCGATTCTACGACGCGAAGCGCGACCTGAACGTCGAGAAGACCAGCGTGTACTTTCTCGGGGTTACGCACCAGCGTCCACTGGCGACCGAACCGATCTTCGACGCAGTCGAGTGGGTGACGCTGGACGGGGCCCTCCAGCGGGTCCGTTACGAGACGGACCGAGAGGTACTGCGCGCGGCCCAGCGCCGGCTCCGCTCTTCGGATCGGTCGTGAAGACAGCGGGTTGAGAAAAAAGTCGGAAAGGGTTCGGGTGGGTCCCGGGGGGGACCCACCCTCGGCCGTCGAGAGCCCGTCAGGGCTGCGGGGGTCGCGGCGCCTCGGGGGATGGAGGCGCGTTGACCGGGGCGGAGGAGTTCGGCAGGTTCGCGGCGGGGGGAACGCCGTTCACCCAACTCTCTCCGTAGCCGCCCACGAGGCCCTTCTGGGCCCGGCGGCGGGCGTACGAGCGCCACTCGATGACCGAGACGGTCCCGACAACCGCGACTACCGCGAGGGCGATCGCCGCAAGCCCGAGCAGTCCGCCCAGGGCACTGGAGGTGGCCGCGGTGCAGCCGCCGGTGAGGCAGGCGTTCTCCGCCTGCGCCTGGGCGACGGACATCGGGTTACCCCACGCGACCCCGGAAGGGCCGCTCGAGGCGGCCGGCGTCACGCCCGAGGTCGACTGGCCCAGGGTGGTGCCGACACTGGTCGATGCACCGAAGTTCGTCGAGGCCGCCGTCACCATCGGTCCCCGGGGCGAGGAGCTCACGAAGAGCGTCTCGCCGGCGCCGGAGCCCACGGTCGCCGAGCCGAGCGAGTCGGCGTCGTACCGCTGCTGCGCCCCACCGAACAGGTCAAACGCGTGGGGGACGAGGATGAACCCGTCGTACGCGTCGACCGGTCCCTGGACGACCAGGTAGATGGCCGTCCGGGACTGGTGGTCACTCCAGTCGTGGTGGATGGTCAGGACGAAGCCCTCGAGGCTCACGGGGCCGGACGCCGTCCAGTTCCCCGCGATCGTCCCCGAGCCGCTCGCCGCCGTGCCATTCCAGCCCAGGTCCGCCCAGGCGTAGCTGATGGTCCAGCTCGCCGCGGGGGTCGCGGTCGCGCTCGAGTTCCACTGCGTCACGCCCGTCAGGTTCAGCGGGATCAGGCCGAGCGCCGGGGAGAACTCCACCGAGGCTTGGGCCACGCCCGAGACGTTCAGGTAGGCGCTGTGGCTGTGCCCGTGCACGTCCACCTGGATCGACTGGTCGGCCGCCGCGGAGACCGCGAGTGACTCGTTGTCGATCCCGAGGGCCGAGACCGGGGTCCCGTTGACGTACACCGTCGCCTGGTCGGTCAGGTTGACGAACGCGGTGTCCGCCTCCGACGCGTGGTAGGTGTACGAAGCCGAGACGTTCGGGCCGGTGAGCGTCGCGAGGAGGTCGAAGCCCAGCGTGCGCTGTTCCTCGAGCTCCACCGTGCTGTTGCTCGTGTTGGTGGACGTGAAGATCACGGTCCAGCCAAAGGTCGCGTTCCACGTCATCGTCGTCAGTCCGAAGGTGCTGGTCCCGTTCGAGTACCCCTGTCCGCCGTACGCCCACTGCGTTGCCGGGGACGCGGTGGCGGCCTGGATCGGGGCGGCGCTCGCCGTCCCGGCCAGTGCGGGGCCGACCGCTAGGGCGACCAGAGCCGCGACGCCGATCGCGACCAGCCATCCCATCGTTCCTCTATGTCTCTCGTGGTTGCTGTTCATGTTCGTTCCGAACGGAGCACCTCCGTCTGGGGTTCCGACCCCTGCCATGCGGCATATAGGTCGGTTCAGCGACCACCGGCGGGCGCTGGACGCCGTGCTACGGCGTCACCACAAGGTCACGGGGGCGGGTCCGATATGGGCGGGAGGCCGGGGATCCGAAGGCCGCTCGCCCGCGCCAGTTCGATCGACTCCGGATACCCCGCATCGGCGTGCCGCGCGACCCCGGAGGCCGGGTCGTTGTGCAGCACCCGTCCGATGCGACGGTCGGCGTCGAGCGAACCGTCGGCCACGACGACGAGCCCGGCGTGGATCGAATTCCCGATCCCGACGCCCCCACCATGGTGGACCGATACCCACGTCGCCCCACTGGCCGTAGTGAGGAGCGCGTTGAGGATGGGCCAGTCGGCGATCGCGTCCGACCCGTCGCGCATCTGTTCGGTCTCTCGATAGGGGCTGGCGACGCTCCCGGTGTCGTGGTGGTCGCGCCCGATCGCGATCGGGGCGACCAGTTCCCCGCGCTGGACCATGTCGTTCACGAGGTGGCCGAATCGTTCGCGCTCGCCGAGTCCCATGTAGCAGATCCGGGCCGGAAGACCTTGGAATTCTACCCGTTCCCCCGCCAATCGGATCCATCGGGCGAGCGCCGGGCGGTGCGCGTACTCCCGTAGGATCATCCGGTCGATCGCGCGGATGTCGGCCGGCTCCCCACTCAGGGCGACCCACCGGAATGGTCCGCTGCCGACGGCGAACAGCGGGCGGATGTAGCGCGGGACGTATCCGGGGATCTCGAAGGCATCCTCGACCCCGGCTTCCTTGGCCTGGGTCCGGAAGTTGTTCCCGTAATCGAACGCGCGCGCCCCCGCTCGTTGCAGCTCCCGGATGGCCCTCGCCTCGACC
>JASHXS010000077.1 GCA_030043405.1 Thermoplasmata archaeon
GACGAAGTACTCCGCCTCGGCGTCGACGGAGGCTTCCGTCGCGGACGGGTGCCGGGCGAGGAGCTCGGTGGCAATGATGGAGCAAGCGGACTCGAGGCTCTCCGCGGGCTGTCCGACTGTGCGGTCGACCGTCTCGGCGAGGATCTCAGCGTTGCGCGAAAGGTCCGATCCCTTCCGTTCCGCGGGGAGGTCCACGCCGATCCGGAACGTGACGGCCAGCACGTGGACCTGTCCCTGCCGCCGGACCGAGAGCGGCTTACGGATCCCGGTGAGCCCGACGGAGCGCAGAGGGATCCGGCCCCGGGCCGGTTCGGTCGCGTGGATGTCCCGCATTCACCGAGGGACGAGGGGGGCTGACTAAACGGCTTTCCCCCTGCTGGCCGACAGGTAACGCCGACCCAGTGGACATTATAGCGCGAACCTCCCTTCTGGGGACGATGACCGAACCGGCCTCGCCCGCCGCTACACCGCCCACGGCCCCTGCCCCTTCGCCGGCGCCGTCGACGGCCGCCGCTCCCTCCGGCCCGCATGCGGACCACGAGCGGCTGATCATGGAGAACCTGAAGCAGATCTACGACCCGGAGATCCCGATGAACATCGTCGACCTCGGGCTGATCTATGGGTTCGAGTGGTCCGGCGATGATGTCACCCTGAAGATGACGCTCACCGCCCCGGGCTGTCCCGTGGCGGGCATCCTCGCCGAGGAGATCAAGGGAGCGATCGAGAAAGTGCCCGGCGTCCACGGAGCCAAGGTGGAGATGATCTGGGACCCGCCGTGGACCCCGGACCGCATGAGCAGCTTCGCAAAGCACCAGTTCGGGTACGCCTAAGGCGTCCCTTGCCGGCGACACCACCCGCCGGGGGACCGGCAGTGCCGGTGAACATCCGACCGCTTCGCTGGACCGATTTCGAGGAACAAGTTCGCGTCTACTACGACCTCTATCAGGAGCGGGACGAGGGGATCCGTCACGGCATCCCACTGTTCCATCAGCGCCCCACGGAGGCGGACGAGGTCAGCTGGTTCGCCGACCTCTTTCGCCGGTCCCTGACGGGGGAGACGATCGTTCGGGTGGCAGAGGCCGAGGGCCGAGCGGTCGGCTGGTGTACGATCGGCCCCGCCGGCCCTCGCCGGGAGAGCGAGACCGGCCACGTCGGGGTCCTCGGCATCATGGTCGCGCGCCCCTTTCGAGGCCGGGGGGTCGGCGAGCGCCTCATGCGCGCGAGCCTGGAGGCCGCCCGAGGGTCGTTCGAACAGGTTCGTCTGGGGGTCCTGGCGGATAATACGCGGGCCCTCCGACTGTACGAGCGCTTGGGTTTCCAGGTGTGTGGTCGCATTCCCCGTTCGGTGAAGCGGGGGGACTCGTACGAGGACGAGGTGCTGATGATCCTCGAGCTCCCGACCCCGGAGCCGCCCCGCACGAAGGGTTAAGCCCCCGCCGGTTTCGCCGGGTCGATGGTCGACGAAGACCCGTGGTTGCCGGAACTCCTCGAGGAGCGCCGGCAGAAGGACGAGTTCATGGCCCGACACCCGGAGTCCCCCTTCGTATCGGCCCGCGTGCCGTTCCACGACCTGCGGTACTTCCCCCCGGACCCGGGGTTCCGGCTGCGCGGTCGCATCGTCCGGCTGGTCACCCCCCAAGAGGCGTACCTCCGCACCAACCGGGACGGCTCCTCCGTGATGCGGTACATCGGCGATCTCGTGTTCCAGTACAAGGGCCGGGAGCTGCGGCTCCGGGTCTATCACGCCGGCGAGGGCGTGGGAGCCCACGTCTTCGTGCCGTTCCGGGATGGCACGAGCGGGAAGGAGAGCTATGGGCCGGGACGATACTTGACCCTGGAGCTGAACGAGAAAGACGCGTACGACCTCGACTTCAACCGGGCCTTCAACCCGTACTGCGCCTACACGGACGACTTCGAGTGCGGGTTCCCACCCGCCGAGAACGACCTCCCGATCGCGATCCGGGCCGGCGAGCGAGTCTGGGCGGCGGACGAGAACCCGGCGACGCCCTCGTCCCTGGTCAAGGACCGGACCGCGAAGGCGTTGGCCCGGGCCGCCCAACGGCGAGGGGCCCCGTCGCGGAAGGCGGCCCCGCCCGCCGTGGCGAAGACGAAATCGGCCGGCAAGTCGAAGACGGTGGCCCGGTCGGCCCCGCCGGCCGCGGCCCGGAAGGCTCCTACACGTGGGGGAAAAGCCCGAGGATCCCCGACGCCACGAACTGCACCCCGACGGCGGCCAGCAAAAGGCCGAGGACGCGGGTCATAGCCATCACGCCGACCCGCCCCAGGAGTCGCAGCAGTCGCTGCCCGTAGACGAAGGTCACGAACGTCGCCGCCGTGGTGACGCCGATCGCCACGAAAGTGGCCAGCGTGACGAGGAAGTCGTTCCCCGCATTCGCCTCGTAGATCATGACGGTCGAGATGGCCCCGGGGCCGGCCAGCAGGGGGACTCCCAGCGGCACGATCGAGATCTCGTCCCGGCGGGCGATCGCTTCTTCCCGGTCCTTCGGGGAGAGCTTCGCCCGACCGAACTCGCCGAAGATCATCTCGTAGGCCACGACGAAAAGGAGGATCCCGCCCGCGACCTCGAAGGCCGCCAGACTGAACCCGAAGGCCTGGAAGAGGAATCGGCCGAGGAGGGCGAAGAGCCCCAGCACGACCGCCAGGGTCAGCACCGACCGGTCCAGGACCACCTTGCGGTCGGCGTCGTCGAACCCCTGGGTCAGGCTCACGAAGAACGGGAGGGTTCCGATGGGATCGACGATCGCGAAGACCGTCACGATGATCGCGGCGTAGGTCAGCGGGTCGTCCACGGGCTGTCCCTTCTCACCGAGCGGGAGGCCCCCGGTGCTTCAAGTCTTCGGCCCCAGCGTCCCCCTTAACGGACCGCGACGAGCACGCGGCTCGACCCTCGAGAGTAGACCAGCTCGACCTCCCGGAATCCCGCCGCCCGCAGGCGTCGGATGTGCCCGGTGAGGTCCGGGGTAGGCGTGCCGAGATGCTCGTGAGGGAAGCGTTCGTCGCGCAGCCGGACCTCCGCCGCCAAGGCCGGGTCGTGCCGGATTTCGTCCCACCATTCGGCCCACGTCTCGGCGGGTCGGGGACGCCCGGGAGCTCGCCGTTCCCGGTAGCGCTGGGCCAGGGTGGCGGCCGCGGCTCGAACCCGTCGAGCATCGGGCGCGTACGACAGGCTGTCGGCGTTCAGGAAGACGCCGCCCGGGCGGAGACGACGGGCGAGGTCGCGGTACAGCCGACCCAGCTCCGCTCCTCGCAGCCAGTGGAGGGCGGTGGAGGAGAGCGCCGCGTCGAACCGACCGGCGGGAAGCTGGCGAGTCCAGCTCGGCGATCGAAGGTCCGCGTCGACCCACGTGAGTCGGCCCCTGGCCGTACCGAGGGCGGTCTCGCCCAGGCGTCGGGTGACCGGATCGTAGTCGACGGCCACGACCCGAGCTCGTGGATAGCTGCTGAGTACGCGCTCGGCGACCGCGCCCGTACCGGCCCCTAGATCGAGGCAACGCGGATGCGGACCGGCGAGCGCGCCCAACCATCGGAGCAGCGTGGAGAAGCGCCGCTCGCGATCCGCCACGTGACGGGCTTGCTGCTCGTCCCACCGGCGACGCCACGCCCGTGCCCGGGCGACCGTAAGCGACGGAGATCGGTCGGACGTACGGCGGCGACGGGGGGTCGCGGCTTAGGGTTTCCGGTCCGAACCGGAGTCCGACTCCAACGAGGTTCGAGCTTTCGGACGGTTCCGGGAGGCGGGTCGGGTGGCCGACCTTCGACCATTGACCTTCCCGCTCGTGGCGGTCCCCGAGGACCGTCCTTTCTTGGTCTTCGGCGCGGACCCGAGGTCGCGCGCCCGAATCCGGAGGACCAAAGGGCTCTGGTTCGGGTTGGCGAGAAGCAGCAGGTAGTCGCCCGGCGACTGGGGGTCGAAGTGGATGCGGGCGCGCCCGGACAAACGGACCCGCTGGACGTAGGGGCCCTCCTTGTGCCCGATGAGCAGGACGAAGGAACGGCCCCGTTCCGGGTTGTCCAGCTCGACATCGATCTCGCAAGCCGGCGCGGCGAGGTGGATCTCCAGCCGAACGGTCGAGACCGGCTCGAGGACCAAGAAGCGGGGGAGGTCCGCGAGCGCGGTCGCCATGGGGGTCCTAGAAGCCGGGTCGGGAAAAAGGCCTCCCTGCACGCGCCGGCCTCCGTCGTGCCTCGGGGCCCGCCCACACGTTAAATGAACGGGCTCGCTCGCCACTTCATGGCAGCGACGCGCACGGCACAGGCGGTCTGGGAAGACGACCTACTCCGAGGGCATGGTTCGGTGAAGGGAACCAGCGGGGGTCTTCCGTCGGTCCAGGTCAGCTGGTCCGCCCGAACCGAGGCGTCGGGCGGCAAGACGAGCCCCGAGGAACTCTTGGCGGCGGCCCATGCGGCCTGCTACTCGATGGCCCTCTCCGCGGGACTGGGCCGAGCCCACCATCCACCGACGAAGCTCGAAGTATCGGCGTCGGCGACGTTCGACAAGGTCGGAGAGGGCTGGAAGGTCACCAAGATGGAGCTCTCCGTCGTCGGTTGGGTGCCCGGCATCTCGGCCGAGGAGTTCTCGGCGGCCGCGACGGCGGCCGGCGCGGGCTGTCCCATCTCTGGGGCCCTGAAGGGGAACGTCCCGATCACCGTCCAGGCGAAGCTGGCCTGAGCGGGGCCATCCGGACGTCGGCGAAGACGAATCCGTCCCGTTCCACCACGTCCCCCGATTCCACCGGTAGCGGGTGGTCGAACATCGGCCCGGCCGTCACGCATGTGTGGTATTCCCCCCGCTCGCCGCACGGATCGACCTCGGGCGGGAGCTCCTCGAGGAGTGGTCGGGTAAGAACGCGGCCGGCGAACCGGGGCGGAACCCGCGAAGGGTCGAGGGCCACGATCCGGGCCTCCAGTCCGGCCGAGATCATCTCCCGCACCAGGTCGGGGGTCGAACGGCCCCACAATGGGAAGGCAGGGGCGAGCCCGGTGTTGGCCATCCGCTCCTCCCGGTAGCGACGTACGTCCTCGAGGAACAGATCCCCGAAGACCACGCGTTCCACGTGTTGGACCCGCAGCGCGGTGAGCGCGCGGCCCATCGCCTGTTCGTAGACCTCGTTCGGGCACGGAAAGGGGATCGACACCAGGTGCAGCGGGAGGCCGACCGCCCGAGCCTGGGCTTCCAGTACCTCCAGTCGCACCCCGTGCATCGAGACACGCTGGAACGTCTCCGTCACGGTGGTCAGCAGCCCCACGACATCGAACTGCCCGCTCCGACGTACCGTGTCGAGAGCCCACGCACAATCCTTCCCGCTACTCCAGGCGACAACCGCCCGTTC
>JASHXS010000078.1 GCA_030043405.1 Thermoplasmata archaeon
AGCGCGAGCGGGGAGAATAGGCGAGAGATCCTCGCCGTGGACGATGACGGGCCATGAGTCGATAGGGGGTCCTGCCTCCGGTGGGGACGGGGGAGAAAGGTACCCTATATAACGGCTCCTCGGAAATTGAGTTTTTCCTCGACAGCGGAGCCCCGGACCGCGCGTCGCCGACGCACGCCGGCCTGAACGCGCGCGTAGAGGGCCCGGCGGCCCCCCGGCCCGGCCGCGCGCCCCAACCGTTAAGCCCGGAGTTCCCTCCGGCGCCTGCTCAGGGTGCGTGCGTGCAGGCGGTCGTCAAGACGACACGGGGACCCGGCGCCGAAGTCCGAACGGTTCCCGATCCGGTCCCGAAGGACGACGAGGTGCTCGTCGCCGTCCGGGCCTCGTCCGTGTGCGGGACGGATGTCCACCTCTGGCAGTGGAACGAGTGGGCCGCCTCCCGGATGAAGACGATCCCACTCGTGCTCGGCCACGAGCTCAGCGGCGAGGTCGTGCAGGTCGGGAAGCGGGTCAGTTCCCTCGCGGTGGGGGATCACGTCTCGGCCGAGACCCACATCGCGGACGGGACGTGCTACCAGTGCCGCAACGGCAAGATGCACATCTGCCAGAATGTCCAGGTCCTGGGCGTCGACCGGGACGGGGTGTTCGCCGAATATACCGTGCTCCCCGCGATGAACGCGTGGAAGAACGATCCGTCTCTCGACCATTCCATCGCCTCGATCCAGGAACCCCTCGGGAACGCCGTGCACTCGCTCGTCCCGGAAGAGGGCCTGGCCGACCTGACGGGGGCGAACGTCCTCGTGACCGGATGCGGGCCGATCGGTCTCCTCGCGATCACCGTCGCCCGCCTCCTCGGGGCCCACGCCGTCTACGCCACGGAGGTGAACCCGCTGCGCGCCGGCCTCGCGAAGCAGATGGGGGCCGACCGCGTGCTGAACCCCGTCGCCGAGGGCCCGGAGGTGTTGCGGACCTTGTTGTCCGAGACCGGCGGGAATGGGGTCGACGTGGCGGTGGAGATGTCCGGCCACCCGGCCTCGTTGCAGCTGGCGTTCGACGCGCTCACCTCGGGTGGGCGCGTGTCGCTGCTCGGGCTGTACGACCGGGAAGCGGCCCTCCATTTCGACGAGGCCATCATCACGAAGGGGGCCCGGGTGTACGGGATCTTCGGGCGGCGGATGTTCACCACCTGGTTCCAGGTGAAGGCGCTCCTGGCGCGCCCGGAGCTCAAGGAGAAGATGGCGGCGATCATCACCCACCGGCTCCCGATCCGGGACCTCCCGAAGGCCATGGAACTGCTCCAGTCGATGCAGGCCTCCAAGATCTCCCTCGAACCGAAGTGGTGAGATGCGCGACCCGACTTCCTTCCTGGCCCAGGAATATGGCGACCTGGTGCGCCAGGAACTCGATTGGAAGCTCCGCATCCTGGAGGGGCCGAGCGCCCCCTGGTGCCAGATCGACGGGCATCGGGTCCTGATGTTCTGCTCGAACAACTACCTGGGGCTCTCGAACCACCCCCGCTTGAAAGCGGCCGCGACGGAGGCGGTGGCCACCCATGGCGTCGGCTCCGGTTCGGTCCGCCCGATCGCCGGGACGATGGACCTGCACGCGGAGCTCGAACGCCGGCTGGCGAAGTTCAAGCACGCGGAGGCCTCGCTCGTCTACCAGAGTGGGTTCGCCACCAATTCCGGACTGATCCCGCAGCTCGCCGGCGACGGGGACCTGATCGTCAGCGACGAACTGAACCACGGCAGTATCATCGACGGGGTCCGCCTCTCCCGCGCCGAGCGGGCCGTCTACCGACACGCCGACGCCGACGACCTGGCGAAGGTGCTCCAGACGGCCGAGGCCCACACGCCCTCGTACCGCCGTATCCTCGTCATCACGGACGGCGTCTTCTCGATGGACGGGGACGTCGCCCCCCTCGACCGGATCGCGGCCGTCGCGGGCGACCACGGCGCGATGGTCTACGTCGACGACGCGCACGGGGAGGGCGTGCTCGGCCCCGGCGGGCGAGGTATCGTCTCCCATTTCGGATTGACCCGCGACCAGGTGCACGTCGAGATGGGCACCTTCTCGAAGGCCTTCGGGGTCGTGGGAGGTCACATCTCCGGCTCGCGGGCGCTCGTCGACTTCGCTTACAACCGGTCGCGCACGTGGCTGCTCAGCGGGTCCCACCCGCCCCCCACGGTGGCGGCGTGCATCGCCGCGGTCGACGTCCTCGAGCAAGAGCCGGCGCACGTGGAACGGCTCTGGGAGCACACGCGACGTTTCAAGAAGGCGATGGCCGACCTCGGCTTCCGGACCGGCAAGAGCACGACCCCGATCACGCCGATCCTCGTCGGGGAGAGCGCTCGGGCGAAGCAATTGAGCCAGCGGCTTTTCGAGCTCGGCGTGTTCGCCTTGCCGATCGTGTTCCCGATGGTCGCTAAGGACCAGGCGCGGATCCGGACGATCATGAACGCCGCCCTGACGCCGGACGACGTGACGTTCGCCATCGCCGCGTTCGAGAAGGCCGGCCGCGAGCTGGGTCTCCTCTAGCGCCGAGCGGGAGGGGCGGTCGTCCGCGGGGCCGGCGGGTTACCTCGCCCCTATCTTGTGCGTAAATACTCTGGTCGCCCTTTCCTAGTCGCATGGCGCGCGCTCCGTCGGAGCCCGACCCCGAACTGCCCCAGCCTGCCCGGCTGTGGACCCCCGCGGAGGCGAACCGTCGCCTCGCGCAGCTCCAGGAACTGCTCCCCCGTCTCAAGACGTGGGGGCTCCGACTGGCCGAGGTCCACCTCGAAGTGGAACGCCTGACCTCGTTCTGGGGAAAGGAGATCGACGCGCCCGACCAGGTCGATCACGAGCGCAAGCAGCAGCTCGACACCGAGTGGAAGCACCTGACCCAGCGGTTGGAGGAAGCCGTCGGCACCCTCCAACGCGAGGGGATCGAGGTGAAGGATCTCGAGAGCGGACTCGTCGACTTCTACGGGCTCGTCAACGGGGAGGTCGTGTACCTCTGCTGGCGCCTCGGGGAGACCGAGGTCGGCTTCTACCATACCCTCGAGGGAGGGTATCGCTCGCGCCGTCCCCTGCCGGACCACGCCCGGGCGGCCGCCGCGCGACCCCGCGACCCGGCCTAGGTCGGTCCGGGCCCGACGGCGTCCTCGAGCCGCTTCGCCCCCCGCGCATACCGGCCGTAGTCGACCGGCACGAGCCCCAAGGCGGTACGAAATTCGTTCACGGACTCGGGCGCGAAGCCGGCGTAGTGGTTGTTGAAGAAGACGAACGAGGCCTCGAGCGTCCCCTCTCGCTCGAGGAGTCGCCCGGCCCAGCGGGCCGTTTCCGCGCTCCGGTCGACCCGGACCTCGCCATGCTCCTCCGCGGGAACGGTGTCGTGGTCCCCGATGAACCGCAGGTACACGAAATCCGACGTCACCTCGGCCGGCACGTCGAGGTACGTCAGGTACGACCACGCCAACGCCACCCGACGGTCCCTCAACTCCCGTTCGAGGCGCGTCCACGTCGTCCCCTCGTACCATCCGCGGTCCCGCAGCTCGACCGCGTACCGGATCGAGGGATCGAGGGTGCGGAGGAGCTCGGTCAGGAACTCGGAGGCGCGCCCGGGGCGGACCCATGGAGGGAACTGGAGGAGGACCGGGCCGAGTTTGGGCCCGAGCAATCGCGCGCTCGCAAGGAACTCGGCGACCAGCTCCGACTCGAGCGGCGCCTTCGGGTCCAGCAGATCGCGGGGAAACTTGAGGGCGAACCGGAACCCTTCCGGTGTTTTCCGCCGCCAGCCCTCAACCACGGCCCGGCTGGGCGCGCGGTAGTACGTCGAGTCCACTTCCACCGTGTCGTAGAGCCGGGCGTAGGTACGGAGTCGGTCCCCATCCGCGAGGGACCGAGGGTACACCCGACCCCACCAGGCTTCCGACGTCCAGGAACAGCAACCCACCCGAACCGGCCCGGTCATGTCCATCGCCCGAGCGCGGCTACCTCGTGGGCTAGACGGCCGCGGGGCCGGTCTGCATCATCTGGATCGCCCGCAGCCCCACGACGAAAGCGCCGAGTGCGGAGAGTGCCGCGGAGGCGACGAGGACCAGCGGGAACGGGTCGCCCAAGGAGAGGAGCAGGAGGGCGAGCGGAGAGAACAACCCGGCGGCGCCGCCGACCACGCCCACCGCCGGACGGTCGGCCCGCAGCGTCAGGACCCCGGCGTAGGCGGCCAACACGGCGACGAGGCCGAGCAGGAGGATCCCGGCCCCGATCGAGGCCACGAACTGTTCGAGGTCGGTGAACGGGGTGAGGGCGTACGTCGAGGCGTTCGAGGGACCCCCCCGCGCCATCGACACCCCGAGGCCGGTCGCGCCGGCGGAGTACAGCGTGGAAACGAACGCGTCGACGGTGACCGGCGAGTAGCCCGACCGGGTGAACGTGATCGCGAGTCCGCCCGTCGGCAGGCCGGCGATCGAAAAGGACCCGTCGGCGCCCGTCGTGGTGCTCACCGACGCTCCGGACTCCTCGACCACGGTGACCGTCACGCCTGAACCGGGCATCGTGCCGCCTGAGGCGGTCTGGAGTGTCACGCTCCCGTTCGTCGCGAAGCTGCCGGGGGCGGGTGCGATGACGGCATAGTACCCAAAGACCGCGGCGAGGACGACGGCGACGACCGCCACCCCGAAGAGGGTACCCGCGGCGACGGGCCGAGCCCGCCATCGGGGCAGTCGCGGGGGCGGCAGCGCGGGGTAAAGGCCCGGGATGACCTCCCAGGCGTAGAGCGGCGGTGGGTCCCGTGGGACGACCACCGGAACCGGGGCATGGCAGTTCGCACACGGAAACCACTGCGTCGGGGGCGACGGGGCGAGGACCACCCGCAACGGGTGGCCGCACGCCGGACACCGCACCGAGACCGCCGGGCCGACCATCGCCTTCGCTCGAGCGCGGACCGGGCTTTAGCCTTGAGGCGCGCGCTCGGCAAGCCCCACTTCCACGTAGTAGCGGTCGATGACGGGGCGTTCGATCGACGCGCCCCCTGGGCCCCGCTCGCCGCGGTCCTGGCGGCCGTGCCGTCCCGGGTCGAAGCGGTCCGGATCGGCCGGGTTCGCGTCGACGGCACCGGCGCCGCCGCCACGATCGCCGAGCTGGTCCGGGCGACCGGGGGGCTGGAGAGCGTTCGGGCCGTGCTCCTCGACGGAGCGGTCGTCGGGGGCTTCAACGTGGTCGATCTCGACTTCCTCTCCAACGAGCTCGGAGTCCCGGTGGTCGCGGTCACCCGACACTCGCCGGACTTTCCGGCGATCCACGCGGCCCTCCGGAAATGGTTCCCCCGCGACGCGGAGCGTCGCTGGCGGCTGCTGCGGGCGCATCGACTCTTCCCGTTGCCGGGGGCGCCGATGTGGGTCGCGGCGGCAGGATGCAGCCGAGCCGACGCCGCCTTGCTCGTGCGGCGGGCCGTGGTTGAGGGGCACGTCCCCGAGCCGCTGCGCCTCGCCCACCTGATCGCGTCGGCGGTCCCGCGGCCCGAGCGAAGGATTAAGGACGGCGGACCGCGTCGGAGGGGCCGCGGGCCTGTAGCTTAGCACGGACGAAGCACTGGCCTTCTAAGCCAGGGAACTCGGGTTCAAAGGCCGGGGGAGGTCACCGCCCCCGACGGAGACTCCCGACAGGCCCGTCCCGCCCTCGGATGAAATGTCTATTATGGGGAGTCGAGGATGTATTCCAGGATGGGCGCCAGCATCCCAATCCCTCGGGAGCTGATGGACTTCCTGAAGCTCCCCGGCCCCCAGTCCCTGTTGATCCGGGGCCCGCCCGGTTCCGGGAAGACGAGCCTCTCGCTCGCCCTGCTCGAGGCCTTCTCGGGCGCGCGCTACTACATCACGAACCGCGTCCCCGGGGAGGACGTGCTCCTCGCCTTCCCGTGGATCGGCGAGAACAGCTCGCGGGGGATCAAGGTCGTCGACAACACGGGGGAGTCGGTCAACCTCGCCCAGCGCGCCCGGCTCTTGATCCAGCCCGTCCCCACGGTCCTGATGGACTCCCCGGCCGAGTCCCAGGAGCTCACGGAGTTCCTCTGGCTCCCCGAACCGCTCCAGGAGGTCTGGAGCCGACTCGAGCCGAACCGACCCGCCCTGGTGATCATCGACTCGTGGGATGCGCTCGTGGAAGCGTACCTGGGGACCCGCACCACCGGCGCCGTCGACCTGCCGTCGCGCGAGGAGATCGAGCGGGCGTTGATCCGACGGATGGGCCGCAGCCGCACCCATCTGCTGTTCGTCCTCGAACGGGAGGAGCAGACCCATCTCGACTGGCTGGTGAACGGGGTCACCGTCACGAGCCGCGAAGTGGTGCACGACCGGCTCGAACGCTGGCTCACGCTGTACAAGCTGAGGGGGGTTCGGATCGAGAACCCGGTGTACCCCTTCTCGCTCGACTCGGCCCACTTCGAGTGCATCCTCCCGCTGAAGCCGTACTCCCACCTCCGCGGCGGGCGATTCGACCCGATGCCCGAGGTCATGCCGGGCCACCTCTGGCCGGGCTCGAAGGCATTCGCCGCCAGCTTCGGGCGGCTTCCGCTCGGCGGAACGACCCTCATCGAGGCCGACCGCGAGGTACCGAACCACACGTCCGAGATCCTGCTGGCCCCGGTCCTGGCGAGCACCCTGGAACGGAACGGCCACGTGCTCATGGTCCCGAACCCGAACACGTTGCCCGAGGACGTCTGGGCCTCCGTCCACGGCTGCGTCGACAAGCACCGATTCCTCTCGAACGTTCGATTCCTCCTCCCCCCGCCCGGGCCCAACCAGCGCTCGTCGGAGTTCGACGCGGCCGCCGTCCACCTGGGGCGCCGCACGCCGGCGTCCATGGGCCATCCGTCGGAGGAAGCGAGCCTCGAACGATTCCTGCGCTCCGGCGCGTCGGCCGAGTCCCCCGGTCTCCTCATCGTGTTCGCCCAGGGCCTACCGGCCCTGGCCAATTCGTTGGGCCTCGCCTGGAGTGCCGAACTCGCGACCCAGTTGCCGAGCCAGATCCAGTCCGCCGTCCGCGGCTCCCCGCTCCACGCGGTCGTCGTCGGGGTCACCGACTCCCCGATGCTCGACCCGATCCGGCCGACGGCGGCACTGAGGCTCCACCTGCATCAGCGGCAGGGGCGCGTGTTCCTGTACGCCTCGGACCCCTGGACGCCCACCTTCGTCCTGACGGAAGGGACGGACCAGTCCCCGTACGGTCTCCTTCGGGTCGTTTAGTCGCGGGCGCCGGCCTCCTTCATCCCTTATTAACCCCCCGCCCCCATAGTAGTCGGAGGGTCCCGACCGGGGGGCTCCGGCGGAGGATGCTGTGGCCGCGCTCCGATATCTGGTGGTCGACGACTCGCCGACGGTCCGCCTGACCATCCGCCAGGCGCTCCGTCAGGAGTCCACTCCCGCGCGGATGGTCTCCGAGGCGGAGACCGCGGAGGAGGCGATCACGAAGTTCAACGCCGAGCGCCCGGACGTCGTCTTCCTCGACATCGACCTCACCGGAGGCGACCTCGGGCCGGCGGAGCCCGGGGGTCGGTTGGACCTGCTCCATCCCACCGCCGACAACCACCGCGACGCCCCCAATGTGGCCCGGTACATGCTGCAGAAGAACGCGAAGCTCAAGATCGTGGTCTGCACCGGGAACACCACCGACGACTCGCGCGTGCGCGAGTTGATCAAGCTCGGGGCCTTCCACGTCCTCTCGAAGCCCGTCCACCTGGCGCAGATCCGGGAGGTCCTGAAGGACGTCCGGGCCGAGCACGACCAGATGGTGGACGAACCCGAGGAACCGTCCGCCGACCGGTATCAACGCGGTTTCTGAGCTACTTCGCGGCGAGCTCGGCGTCGACCGCCCGCTCCACCTCCCCCAGGTCCCGAACGACCCGACGGACCGTGGCGGAACGGAGGGCGGCGTCCGAGACGCCCCGTTCCAGCTCCGCACACCGGGCGGCCAGTTCGTGGGCGCCCAATTGGGCACACGTCGATTTGAGCTGATGGGCGATCCGGGCCAGGCCGGCCGCATCCCCGCGGGCGTCAGCCGTCTGCAACAGGCGAACCAGCCGGCCCGCCTCTACGTGGAACGTCGCGACGAGGTTCGGCAGGAACTCCGGGTCGGTGCGGGCCATCTCCCGAAGCTGGGTCCACGTCTCAACGTCCAGGGGACGGACCCGCTCTCGGGGCGTTGGGGCGGGAGCCCGGGGGGGACCTCGCTCCCAGAGCCAGACGAGGTGGCGGGGGCCGATCGGGGTGGGGAGGAGGCGGACGACGGCCAGTACGATCCCGATCGAAGGGTCGGTGGAGGGGAGGAAAGTGGCCGCGCCGGACTCCGCTCCGCCGGACGGGGGCAGGAGCCTCAGCAGAGGTCGCAGATCCTCCGGGACTTCGGATCCGGGCCCCGAGCTCGGCCCGGCCCACCGGCCGAATTGCTCGTTCGAGTCGACGACCCGCTCCCGGTCGATGATCGCTCCCGCGACGCCCCGAGACGAAAGGTCCGTCCACGGTCCCGAGAGGGGGGCACCGGTACGACCGACACACGACTCGACCTGCTGCCGGGCCACGGAGCGGCGGACGGCGTCCCCCAAGACGCCGCTCGGGAAGATCCCCTTCACCAAGTGATCTTGGGCTCCCGCCCCGATCGAGCGTGGGGTGAGGTCGGGGTCCTCCGCGCCGGAGAGCAGGAGGACGGCCACGTCCGGCGCTCGGGCCCGAAGGGCCCGGATGCCGGCCAGGTCGTGGGAGTCCGGAAGCCCGCGGTCGAGCAAGACGGCGTCAATGCGTTCCGTGGCCAGTCGCGCAACGGCGGCCGCCACGCGGTCGGCTCGGAGGGACTCGTACGGTCCCTCCGGCTCGTGACTCAAGGTCCATTCGGCCAGGCGGGCATCCGCCGGATTGTCCTCGACGACGAGCACCCGCAGCGGCGGGCCGGGCATGGTGCCTCCGCGGGGCGCCCTACTCGTCGGGCAGTTCGACCGCAGTGAACCAGAACCCCTCGATCGTCTTCACGACCTCGTGGAACTGGGCGAAGTCGATGGGCTTGCGGACGTAGCAGTTCGCGTGTTCGTCGTACGCCCGGGCGATGTCCTCCTCGGCCTGCGAGGACGTCATGATCACGACGGGGATCCGGCGGAGCAGCGGGTCCGATTTCACCTCGTGCAGGACTTCCCGTCCGTCCTTCTTGGGCATGTTGAGGTCCAGGAGGATGAGGCTCGGCCGTGGGGCCCCGGCATGCTTGCCTTGCCGGCGCAGGAAGGCCATCGCCTCGACCCCATCCGGGGCCCAATGGATCTCGTTCAGGATCTTCGACTCACGCATGACTTCGCGCACGAGGCGTGCGTCCGCCGGGTTGTCTTCCGCGAGAAGGATCTGCACGGGTCGGCTGCGGTCGGGCCCCGGCGCGGTCATGGCATACGAAGATACGGGGGCACCCCCGAGGTAATACTTTCGTCCGGCGCGCGGGGCGCCCTCAGGCGAGCTCGCGCAACCGGTCTTCGATCAGGTCGTGGGCCCGGACATTCACGGCCTTCTGCTCGGCGGTCAGCGCCGGAGCGGGCGCGATCGGGGGGGCCCGCTTCTCGGCCGGGATCGTGAACCAGAAGGTCGTCCCCTTGCCGGGCTCGCCCGTGCTCTCGACCCAGATCCGGCCGCCGTGGCGTTCCACCACCTTCTGCGTGACGGCGAGACCGATGCCGGTGCCCGGGTACTCCTCGCGGGAGTGGAGACGCTGGAAGATGACGAAGATGCGGTTCTGATATTCCGGCGCGATGCCGATCCCGTCGTCCTTCACCGAGAAGAGCCAGTCGGGTCCCTTCCGGACCGCCTCGACCCGGACGTGGGGCGCCCCCGGTCCGCGGAACTTGATGGCGTTCCCGATCAGGTTCTGGAAGACCTGGGCCAGCTGCGTGGGGTCCCCGAACACCCGGGGCATCGGCCCGTGGGTCACCTCGGCCTTAGCCTCCTCGATCGAACCTCGGAGATTCTGCAGCGCCCGATCGAGCACCTCCTCGACCGAGGTCTCGCGCAGGGGCTGGGCGCGGGTCCCGAGCCGGGAATAGTCGAGCAGGTCGTCGATCAGCTCCCGCATTCGGGTCGCACCCTCCTGCGCGTAGCCCAGGAACTCCTTCGCGTCGGTGTCGAGCCGGTCGGCGTAGCGGTTCGAGAGCAGCTGGGTGTAGCTCCCGACCATCCGCAGCGGCTCCTGGAGGTCGTGGGACGCGATGTACGTGAACTGCTCGAGCTCTCGGTTGGAGCGTGCGAGTTCCGCCGCGCGGCCCGCCAGCGCCTCGACGAGGGCCTCCCGCTCGACCAGGTCGCGCAGGTGGATCCCCACGAGCGTCCGTCCTCGGCGGGCCACGGCGCGCAGGACCAGCTCCAGCGGGACCGTAGTTCCGTCGGGTCGGAGTCCCCGGAGCTCCAGACTCACGGGTGGACTGTTCGGCTGCTGCTGGGCGACCTGAGTCCGCACGTTCTCCCGCGCCTCGGGCACGAACAGCTCCACGCCGGAGCTCCCCACGATCTCCGATACCGGCCGGCCGAATATCTCGCCCACCGTCGGGTTGGCGAATCGGACTCGAAGCGTCGGATCCACCAGCATGAGCCCGCCGACCGGGAGGTCGAAGAGCAGTCGGGTCTGCTGGTCCTCGAGCGGGCTCGCACGGAGGCTGAAGATCCAGACCCCGGTGGCCAGCACGATCAGGACCAGGGCGGCCACGATCGCTCCCAGGCGAAGGTCGGTGTAGCTTCCGGAGGGAGTCAGCTCGTGGAAGACAGCCCAGACGACGAGGGCCACGACCCCGGCGGCGAGCAGGCCCCCCATGATGCGGTTGCGCCATTGGACGGTGCCCGGCCCGCTCATCGCCGCGAAACCTTGCGGGGCCGCCCCGCCGGCCCGGAATTCGGGAGCGCCAGTCCCGGCCCTGGAGAACGGGGCGATGCGTCGCTCGACGGGCTCGACCGCTCTCGCGCCCTCACGGCTGCGCGGTCACCCCGCGAGCGGTCTCGACCCCGTTATCGATCGACGCCAGCCCGAGCCGAGCGCGGAGGCGAGCCGGGGGGAAGTAGGCGAGGAGGGCCATCAGCGGGGGGATGAACTGGAGGAGACTGCGGACGAGGACCTCTTCGGTGGTGTTCGAGGGAATGAAGAGGTCGAGACCGAACCAGAGTAGGATGCTCGAGCCGATCAGCGCGATCCGGAACCGTCGGGTCGCGTCGTGGGCTCGGCGCAGCAACGTGAGGTAGAGGATCGCCCCCACGAGCTCCGGACCCAGGATGCCGAGGACGACGTAGAGAGCGAGCGCGAGGTTGCCCGTCCCGGCATACTCCAGCATGGGGAGGCCGGCCTGCGTCCCGACGGCGTAGGGCATCTCGGAGAGGATGTAGTACGTCGCGACGACGTAGAAGCTGGCGAAGTACACCGTGAGCCATCCCAGGTGGTACTTGCCCGAGTAGACGTAGACGAGGAACCCGACTAGACCCCACAACAGCACCGAGACGACCACGAGGTCGATCATCTCGAAGGTAAGGGCGAGGGGGAAGGTCAGGGCGTGGCCGACGTAGAAGACCCCCTGCAGACCGGTGATGCCGGCATCGGCGCCGAGTCCCGCCCACCAGACGGAGAACTGGACGGAGGCGAGCCGGGCCTGCGGGGAGACCTGACGTCGATAGAGCTGGTACCCGACGAAGAGATAGACGGCCGTCGCGGCCAGGTTGGCGGCGATCGAGGCGTAGACGCTGCCGTTCCCCGCCAGACTCATCGGACGAACCTGACGGAGGAGGTCTCGCGGGCTACGACCTGCCGAGCGGGGCACGGAGGCCGCGCGGGGCGCGAAGGAGGGTGCACAGGGAAGGTCCCCCGTTATGAACGCGAGTCCGGGGGTTAAGTTACTATCGAAACAGCGGCTCCGCCCTCTCGAGGACCGGCGGGCGCCCTATCCGCATCAGGCGGTCCGACGAGTCCGAACCGAGCGGAGTCCGGAAGGGAAGGGGGGCGGCGGGCTAGACTTCGCCCACTTCGGCAGCGCATTTGGCGCAGAGCAGTCCCTTGTGGTCGGGTCCCAGCGGGGTGCCACACAGTGGACACTCGGCGCGGGCGTCGGCGGCGGCGATGAGTTCCTGGACGCTCGTTCGGAGGGCCGGGTTCGACCCCGCCGGTGCGGGCTCGGCGGGCATGGTGACCGCCGCCGCGCTCGCCAACGGCATGAACGCGTCCAGCCGGGGACGGTACACTCCCGTCCGCCGGTCGAACGTTACCAGACCGCGAGCGGCCAGCCCCTGAAGGGCCGAGTCCATGAGCTCGCGCACCCCGCCAAACACGTGGGCCATCTCGACCGCGGTGAGCCCGTGCGACTCGACCAGGACCTGGAGGGCCCGGGCCGCCAGGACCGGCATCTCGCCGCGTCCGGTCACCCGGTCCACGTACCAGCTGACGCGGGAGGTCCGGCGAACGCGTCGAGTGGGAGGGAGCCGTCCGGCGCGAGGGTCCGCGAGCACCAGCGAACGGACCAGGTCGAGTTCGTAGATCACCCGCTCCTCGGGGAAGTACGCGAGCACCGCCACGCAGAAGGGCAGCAGCCCTCGAGTCCGGCACGCTTCGATCCCCTCGTCGAGGTTGCGAAGGAACGTCGGCAAGCTGACCCGCGCCCCGCCGGCGGCGGCCCGGTCCTCTTCGACCCTCGACCGGGTGAGGTAGTGCTCGCGGAGCAGGAAGCGGACGATCACCCGCGTCGGCGGTGGCCCACCGGGGAGGGTCGCCTCCGCGCCCCCATCCGGTTCGAAACTCAGGCGGTCGATCGGCCGCAGGAACTCCCACGCCGCCCCGGGCGGAGGGGGAGGATCCAACCGGAGTTCGAGGGGTCCGGCCAGAGGGCTCGTGTCCGCGACGAGGTCGTAGAAGGTCGCGTACTCGCGCGAACCCGACCGCAGCCGGAAGGGGGCCAAGGGGGTCCGGCGTCGCGCGAGGAATTCTTCGTATGCCCGGGAGAGAGCCCGTTCCGAGTATGAATCGTGACGCTCCCCCGCGAGCGCGCGCGTCAGCTTCTGCAGTTCAGGCAGGGGTACGACCGCCACCGGTCCTCCGAGATTCGATAAGATGTTCGTAGAGAGAGATAAACCGGTGGGCCATCGTCTCCAGGGAGGCCTCGCTCCGAACGTACTCTCGTCCCCGCTCCCCGAGGCGGCGACGGGTCGCCGGGTCGCGTACGAGGTCGGTCAGCGCCTGGCCCAACGCCCCGGGGACCCGCATCGGCACCTTGCGACCGGTCACGCCGTCGGTCACGAGCTCCGCCGCGCCCCCCTCGGCCGGTGCGACCACGGGGGTCGCGCAGGCCATCGCCTCCAGGAGCGCGATGCTCGACGTGTCGCTCGTGGAAGGGAGCACGAACACGTCGCTCTGACCCAGCAGCGCCGGCTTCTCCTCCTCGGCGACCGGTCCGATGTACCGGACGGTGCCCGAGAGACGCGGGTCCTCCCGGATCCGTGCGCGTACGCGACTCTCCTCGGGGCCCGCGCCGCCCACGACGGCCACCAGGTCCGTCTCCGACCTCGCCTCGGCCACCGCGTCCAGGAATCGGTGGACCCCTTTGTCGGTCGTGAGTCGGCCCAGGTAGGTGACCAACGGCGCTGCGCCGAACCCGCAGCGGGCGCGCCAGTCGGGCTGGGCGACCTGCGGGGAGAATCGGTCCAGGTCGATCCCGTTCGGCACGATCTCCACGGAACGTCGGAACGGCTTGCGGACGCTCTCCACCAGGGCATCGCGAGCCGACGTGGACGGGGCGGTCGCGACGTCACACCGCCAGTACAGGCCGAGGTTCCACCACCAGGCGACCCGGAAGAACTGCGGGACCAGGAACTTCGGCGGCACCGCCTCTCGCATGGCCCGGATGTTGGTATGGAACGTCCCGA
>JASHXS010000079.1 GCA_030043405.1 Thermoplasmata archaeon
CGCGCGTCGGGGTTGTTCCGCAGCTCGTCCTCGACGATCCGAACGGCCATGGCGATCTTGGGATGTTCGAGCGGGTTCGAGTCGAGCTGCCGCCGGACCTCGACCAGGTCGGGGTCGCCCAGGAACGCCCGGGTGGCGGGCGACATCCGATGCCCGTCCTTGGGCGCCTGCCGCGCGAGGTACTCGCGGAGCGCCTCCACCCCCTGGCTTTCCCCCAGCTCGAGCGCATGCAGCGCCTTCATGGCAGCGGCCTGGGCGGTGACGGCCGCCCAGAGGCGGGCGCCGCCGGTGTCTCCCTGCCGTCGACCGACCTCGATCTGTCGATGGAGTCGGCTCCCGACGTCGAGGAGGATACGACGGCTCGGCTCGGCGCCGTGGGGTAGCAGGTCCAGGGAGCGGAGCGCCTCCACCTGGCGCTGGACCACCGCCCGGAGGCGTACCTGCACCTCCTGCAGGGCCGGCGGCAGGGGCACCGTGACGGTGTCGACCCCGATGCCGTGCAGGTAGGGACTCACGTCCGGGGCCCGCTCGGTCCGGTATTCGAACCGCTCGATCCCCAGGTTGGTCCAGACCTCTCGAATGCGGGCCTCGCTTCCGCCGGGGGAGGCCGTCATCGCGAGCACCCGCGCGCGCGGCCCGTCCTGGTTCGCCCGGCCGATGGCGACGTACGGATAGTCGCCGACCGCCCGGTGGGCCTCATCGAAGATGAGGAGGGAGAACGAGGCGAGTGGGAAGTCGTGGGCCCGAAGGTCGTTCGCGACCACCTGGGGCGTCGCGACCACGACCTGCGGCGGGTGGAGGAGGTCGCTGCGGCGCTCGGGGGGGATCGCACCGGTGAGGGTGATCGGCTCGGGCGAAAAGACGGCCCGGGCGACGCTGGCTGCATGCTGCACGACCAGCGGGCGGGTCGGGGCGAGGAAGAGAACCGATTGGGTGGGCGCCCGGCGCAGGTACTCCGCCACCACGCGGAGCGCGATCGCCGTCTTCCCGAGACCGGTCGGCAGCACCACGAGGGTGTTCGAGTCGACCGCGGTCGTCGCGATCGAGGCCTGGTACTCCCGTTCTTCCAGCGAGCCCGGGCGGATCCGCGGGTGCTCGACGGTCGGCATCGGCGGAAGGCTCCCGCGCCGCGAGCGGCCACGGCTTTATGAGAAGGCGGCCTCGGCGGCGAGTGCTCCCGCTCTGGACGGTCGGGCTGATCGTCCTCCTGGCCCTCGTCGTTCTCGTCTACCAAGGGGCGGCGATCCTCTTCGCCTACCAGATGCCGGAGCTCGGCCCGGCGCCTCCGGGAGCTCCGCCGAGCGGCCGGGTCAGCGTGATCATCCCGACCCGAAACGAGGCGGAGGACCTGCCCGGCACGCTCGAGAGCCTGCTGGCCCAGGATGACCCGAACCTCGAGATCGTGGTCGTGGACGGGGGGTCGACGGACGGTACCCAGGCGGTGGTCGCGGCGCACGGGGCCCGGGTCCGCCGGATTGACGAGGCTCCGCTCCCCGCCGGATGGGTGGGGAAGAACTGGGCCTGCTGGACCGGGGCGCAGTCGACCGAGGGGGAGTGGCTCCTGTTCCTCGACGCGGATGTCCGCACGGTCCCGAGCGCGGTGCGGAGCGTGGTGGGGTACGCGGACTCGGAGCGGGCCGACCTCGTCTCCATCTCGCCCCGCGTCGAGATGGTGGGCTTCTGGGAGCGCGTCGTGCTCCCGTTCTTCGTCCAGATGGTGCTCGTCTACTTCCGCGCCCCCCGGGTCAACGACGACTCGTCGCACGCGGCCATCGCGAACGGCCAGTTCCTGCTGATCCGGCGAGAGATGTACCGGCGGCTCGGGGGCCACGCGGCGATCCGTTCGTACGTGCTCGAGGACGTCGAGCTCGCACGGCGGGTCCGCGGGCTGCACGGTCGGCTCCGGATGACCAGTTCCCCGGATCTGGCGACCACCCGCATGTACCGAAACTGCGCGGAGATGTTCGAAGGTCTCCTCAAGAACGTCCACGGGGGAGAATTCTCCGCCGCCCGCCAGACGGGCTTTCTCGTCGGGCTGGTCGGGCTGTTCTGGCTGCCGCTGGCGGTGCTCCCGCTCGGTCTTTGGACGGGCTCGCTCGTCCTGACCTTATTGGGGGCGTTCCTCTGGGTCGCCCTCTTCGGGAAGCACGTCGGCTTTGCGCGGGGGCTGGGGGCGCCGGCGGCGTACGGGCTCCTGTACCCACTCGCGGTCGGGTACTACGTCGTCCTGGTGGGGACGTCGCTCGTGCGCGGCGTGCGGCGACGTCCGGTCGAGTGGAAGGGTCGGCGGTACGACCTGCTCGAACCGGGCCATCCGAACTGATAAGTGGGCGACCGCGCTCGAATGCGCCACCATGGCGACTTCGGTCGAGGCCACGTTCGACCTCTTCATCGGCGGCAAGGAAACACCGGGCACGAAGGGGGAGCGACGCACGCTCCTCGACCCGGCGTCGAACGCTCCGTTGACCCGCGTGGCGGTCGGGGGCAAAGACGACGCCCGGGCCGCCATGGAGGCGGCCGACCAGGCGTTCCGGGAGTCGCCCTGGGCCGCGGACGATGGGGCCCGACGGGCGAAGGCACTCTGGAAGCTGGCGAGCCTACTCGAAGCGAACAGTGAGTCGTTCGCGCGTCTCGAGACGTTGAACATGGGGAAGCCGCTCCGGGAGTCCCGCGGCGACCTCGAGTACGTGGTACGGACGCTCGAGTACTTTGCCGGTCTCGCGGACAAGATCGAGGGCGAGACGATCCCGGTCCCCGGGGGCCGCTTCGACTACACGCTCCGGGAGCCCCTCGGCGTCACCGTACATATCGCTCCCTGGAACTACCCGTTGCTCCTATCGGTGCGGTCGATGGCCCCGGCCCTGGCGGCCGGAAACTCCGTCGTGCTCAAGCCGGCCAGCCTGACCCCGCTCACGGGCCTGGCGTTCGCCCGACTGGCCCGAGAAGCGGGTGTGCCGGACGGGATTCTCAACGTGGTCGTGGGCAGCGGCAGCGAAGTGGGGGAAGCGCTGGTCGAGCACCCGGCCTGCCGCTCGGTCACGTTCACCGGGAGTAGCGAGGTCGGGCGTCATCTCGCGGAGGTCGCTGCACGTCACCTCCTGCCGACGACGCTGGAACTCGGTGGAAAAGGCCCCGTGCTCGTCCTCGCGGATGCCGACGTGGACCGCGCGGCTCGCTCGATCGGCTACGGGATCTTCGGGAATGCGGGGCAGATGTGCTGGGCCGCGTCCCGTCTCCTGGTGCACGAAAGCCTGCGGGGGCCCCTGCTCGACAAGGTGCGGGCGATCGCGGAGAAGATGAAGCTGGGCCC
>JASHXS010000080.1 GCA_030043405.1 Thermoplasmata archaeon
CGCCCGGCCGGGTCGTCGGGATCGTCGGCGAGACCGGATGCGGCAAGAGCACCTTGGCGCAGGCGATCCCGCGATTGCTTCCCGAACCGCCGGCCACGATCGGCTCCGGGCGGATCGTCTTCCGGGGCACGGACCTGGTCAAGGTACCGAAGCGCCAGCTCCCGATGGTCCGCGGGACCGGCATCGGCATGATCTTCCAGGAGCCCCTCAACTCGCTGAACCCGGCCTTCCGCGTCTTCGATCAGATCGCGGAGTCGATCCAGATCCGTCACTGGCGGGACATGGGGTGGGTCCGCTCGTTCCAGGGCGGCGACAAGCCGTTCGATTACTCCAAGCCGCCGATCCAGGCCTCCGTCTCGAGCTCGCTCGCCCGGCCCTTCGTCCCGACGGAGGGCGCGGCCGGCAAGGCGGTGCGCCAGAAGGTCCAGAGCCGGTCCGAGCTGAGGGAAGAGGTCCTCGAGTACCTCCGCCTGGTGCGGATCAACGACCCCGAGACGATCCTCGACCTCTACCCCCACGAGCTCTCGGGCGGGATGCGGCAACGGATCATGATCGCGATGGCGCTGAGCCAGAAGCCGTCGCTGCTGATCGCTGACGAACCGACCAGCGCTCTCGACGTGACGATCCAGGCCCAGGTCCTCACGCTGATGAAGGAGCTGATCGACGAGGTCGGCACGGCGATCCTGTTCATCAGCCACGACCTCGGCGTGATCGCCGAGACCGCGGACGAGGTGGGGGTGATGTACGCCGGTCGGGTCGTCGAGTACGGCCCGGTCGCGGAAGTGTTCCGCTCCCCGAGCCATCCGTACACGAAGGCCCTGCTCAAGGCGGCCCCGTCGCGCTACAAGGCCGACGGGCCCCTCAGCTCGATCCCGGGCGGGGTCCCGAATCTTTCGCGACCCCCACCGGGGTGCCGGTTCCACCCCCGCTGCGCCCTCGCCCGAGATGTCTGCAAGAAGGACCCGCCCCCGCTCACCCCCGTCGCCCCCGAACCGGAGGGGCGCGGTCCTGCCGGCCAGCACCGGAGCGCCTGCTACTTCTGGGAGGAGGTCGCCGGACTCCCATGACGCCGACCCCGCCGCTTCTCGAGACCCGGGCGGTCGAGAAGTGGTTCCCCATCACGCGGAGCCTGACCGAAAGCCTCGAACGCAGGCCGGCCCGGGCCGTCCACGCCGTCGACGGCGTGACACTGACCGTCAACGCCGGCGAGACGGTAGGTCTCATCGGCGAATCCGGCTCCGGGAAGACGACGCTGGGCTGGGTGCTGGCCCACCTGCTGGAACCCACGGGGGGGAGCGTCCGCTTCGACGGCGCGGACGTCACGCACCTCGAGCGCACGCAGCTCCGGGCCTGGCGGAAGAACGTCCAGATCGTGTTCCAGGACCCGGTCGGCTCCCTCGACCCGCGCCTCCGGGTCTGGCAGATCGTCGGCGAACCGATCCGCGCCCAGGAGGGACTGCGCCCCGCGGCGGTACGCGACCGGGTGCATGCGCTGCTCCCGACGGTCGGACTCCCGCCGGACTGCCTCGACCAGTACCCGCACGAGTTCTCGGGCGGGGGCCGGCAGCGGCTCTCCCTGGCCCGCGCGCTCTCCGTCAACCCGCGCCTGATCGTGTTGGACGAGCCGACCAGCGCGCTCGATGTCGCCGTCCAGGCGCAGATCCTGAACCGGCTGGTCGAGCTCCAGCGCGCGCGGAAGATCGCCTATCTGCTCATCACCCACAACGTGGCCGCCGTGCGGTACGTCGCCGACCGGGTGGCGGTGATGTACCTGGGGCGGATCGTCGAACACGGCCCGGTCCGCGAGGTGCTCGAGCACCCGATCCACCCCTACACGAAGGCGCTCCTCGCCGCCGTCCCGTACCCGGATGCGAGCCGCCGACGTACGCGGTATCGGATCGGCGGGGACATCCCGTCGCTCGTCGACCCACCGCCGGGATGCCGCTTCGCGCCGCGCTGCCCGTTCGTGATCTCGAAGTGCCGCGCCGAGTACCCGCCGCTCCGCGTGCTCCCCGACCGGCCGGACCATCTGGTGGCGTGCCACCGGGCGGAGGAGGTCCTCGACATCGCGCCGGAGACGCTGCTCGCCACCGGCCCCGCCGCGAAGGCGCCCGCCGCGACGGCCTAGCCGACGCGGCGGGGGGTCGGCGCTAGGCGAGCCACTGGGTGTTGAATCCGATCGCGAACGGCTCCGCGCTCGCCATGGGGTTCTGCACGAATCCCCGCAGGTTCGACGAGTAGACCGCGAACGACGTCGGCACGACCAGCCAGATCTCCGTGTAGTTGTTGTACAGCTGCTGGGTCATGGTCGTGTAGTAGCTCGTCAGGTCCGCGGGGTTCGAGTCCCCGGCCGCGAGATACGTCAGGTTGTTGAGCGTCGAGTTGAAGTCCGGCGAGGCCACACTGTTGTAGCCGGCCATGCACTCGTTGGCGCTGCCCGACGCGACGAAGTCGTTCTGGGTCCAGTCATCCGGGGAGATGTAGTCCGACGTGTAGAACTCCTGGCCCATGTAGAACGGTCCTCCGTTCGCGTCGGTCGAGGAGACGCACGCCCCGTCCGAGTCCCGGCCCTGCTCCTCGTAGAGCTGGTTCAGGCTGACGCCCACCGGGTTGATGGTGATGTTGATCGCCGCGAGGTCGCTCTCGAGCAGCAGCGCCGTGTCGGCCCAGTCGGCGCCCGTGTTGAGGTACATGTAATTGATCGTCATCCCC
>JASHXS010000081.1 GCA_030043405.1 Thermoplasmata archaeon
GAACGCGAGCGGGCGAATGCCTACGCCTCGTTCCAGGAGATGAGCATGATCGGCTCGCTCCTGGGCCTGGTGATCGGGTACTTCTGGACGGTGGGGGGCGATGCCCTCCGGGGCCTCCTGTTCATCCTCGCCGGGCTCGCCCTCCTCAGCGCGGTGGCGACCTGGTTCGGGGTCCGCGACCCGGCCCGCTCCCTCACGACCGCCCATGTCGCGAAGCACCCGGAGAGCCTGCTCTCCCGACTGCGGGTCTCGCCGGGGTTCCGTGGCGGGATCCCCTTCTTTCCCACCCGGCCGCGGTTCAGCCGCGACGCCTTCCGCCGTCTACGTCGCTGGGCCCGGGCCGAGATCCACCACGAGCTCCCGCTCGTCTTCCTGGGGTGCTTCCTGTTCAACCTGGCGTCGAACCTGTACAACATCTCGTACACCCCGTACCTCTACTCCGCGGGCCTCGCGGCGTCGTCGATCTTCCTCGTCAATCTCTCCAACAATTTCGCCCAGACCCTCGTGTTCCCGATGACGGGGGGCCTGAGCAGCCGCTTCGGCCCGGACCGGCTCGTCCACGCCGCGACCTACGTGCGGGCGCTCGGGTACCTCGCGACGGCGGGCTTCACCTTCGCCCTGTTGACCCGGGGAGGGGCCTTCCAGGTGAACCTCCTGATCTTCGGGATCCTCGGCGGGGCGATCGCCGTCTATACGACCGCCAGCTCCCTGATGCTGTTCCGGGGGATCCAAGGGCGCGATGCCGGGAGCCTGCTCGGGGTGAACAGCGCCCTCGGCGGGCTCGCCGCCGTGGCGGGCGCCGGCCTCTCGGGGATCCTCGCGACCGTGGGGAGCTACCGCCTCGTCTTCTTGGTCAGTGCCGGCGCGCTGCTCGTCTCCCTGCCTCTCTGGTCCGCCGCGACCGTCGCCTACGCGCGGCGGCGGCGAGAGGGGGACGGAGTCGCGGTCGTGGCGGTCCCGGCGCGGACCCCGACGCCGGAGGCGCCGGCGGCCGCGAAAACCCATTAAACGGACGGCCGTCTCGGCCCGCCCGAAGGCACGTCAATGGTCGATGCGTCGGAAGTCCAGCGGGGGCTCGAGGATGTCGTGGCGCTGGAGTCGAGGATCTGTTTCATCGACGGGAAGCAGGGACGACTGATCTACGACGGCTACGACATTCGCGATCTCGCGAAGAGCTCGACCTTCGAAGAGGTCGCCTACCTCCTTTGGTACGGGCGGCTCCCCACGGCCGCGCAGCTGACGGAACTGCGTGAGCGCCTGGGGTCGCTCCGGGAACTCCCCGCGGTCCTCGCGCAGCGGATCGACTCGATGCCGGAGACGGCCCACCCGATGGATATCCTCCGCACGGCCGTCAGCGAGCTCGCGCTGTTCGAGCCGGACGAGACCCGCCCGGGCCCCAGTTCGATCGGCGGGGCCCAGCGCCTGACCGCCGTCATCCCGTCCATCATCGGCCAGTTCCACCGACGCCGGGCCGGGCTCCCCGCCCTGCGGAAGCGGCCCGAACTCTCCCCGGCGGCGTACCTCCTCTACGCCCTCCTCGACCGGGAGCCGTCCGAGCTTGAAGCGCGATGCATGGATGTCGCCCTCATCCTCCACGCCGACCACGAGCTGAACGCCTCCACCTTCTCGGCCCGGGTCACGGCGTCGACCCTGAGCGACCTGTACAGTGCCGTGACGAGCGCCGTCGGGACCCTCAAGGGGCCGCTCCATGGGGGCGCCAACGAACGGGTCATGGAGATGCTCGACGCGATCGGCTCCCCGGACCGCGCGGAGGAGGATGTGAAGGCTCGACTGGCGAAGCACGAGCGGATCATGGGGTTCGGGCATCGGGTGTACAAGGTCGAGGACCCGCGCGCCACGATCCTCCGGGACTGGTCCCGCCGCATGGGCGAGGCGAAGGGCAACCTTCGCTACTACGAGATCCTCCGCGCCGTCGAGGACGTCGTCCAGCGGGAACGGGGCCTGTATCCGAACGTCGACCTCTACTCGGGGTCGGTGTACACGCTCATGGGGATCCCGCACGACCTGTTCACGCCGATCTTCGCGGCCAGCCGGGTCGCGGGCTGGACCGCGCATGTCCTGGAAGAGTACAACGACCTCCGCCTCATCCGCCCGACCGCCCGGTACGTCGGACCGACCGACCTGCCGTACGTCCCGATCGGACAGCGCGGCTAGGCTTCGGTCCCCGGACCGAGGTGGCTCGGTCGATGCTCATCAAGGGGTATCGAAGGTCCCGCCGGTGAGCGAGTCGACCGTCGACCCGCGTGGGGCCGTCCCGCAACCGGACCCGGACGTCCAGCATCTCGGGAGTCAGGTAGCGGTACCCGAACCGGCCGCGGCCCAGCCGGCCCCCCCGCGCGGGGTCGATCCGTACCCAAACCCGCTCGACGTATGGTTGGAGCGACACCGCGTCTTCGATCGCCCGAGCGAGGCCAGGGGCGGTTCGTGGGGAGACGGGGATGCCCAGGTACTGGTGGAAGATGCCCCCCAGCTTGATCCCGGTCTCGAAGAGGAGGGCCTCCCGGTCCGAGAGAGCGGCGCGGTGGATTTTCCCGGGCGTCACGGGCCTCCCGAGGCCGGAGCGGTCGAGGGAGCGCGGGGGACGGTGAACGGACCGACGACATAGTAGATCGCGACGCCGACCAGCATCACGAAGGCGGCGACGTACGCCAGGTCGTAGAGCGGCGAGCCGGGCGCTGGACGGAACTGGATCGGCACTAGGACGAGCGCGGCGGCCACGGCGGTGGCGGCCATGGGCCATCGAAGGACCGACCCGCGACGGATCTTGGGATACGGGATCGGTGCGACCATCAGGATGGCCAGCGCGATGGCGCCGATGAGGACTCCCACGGGTTGGACGGACTGGAAGGCGGGGGTATCGTGGAAGAGGATGGCGACGATCACGGCGAACGCGCTCTCCGGCGAGGGGACGCCGAGGAAGTCCGGTCGCGCGTACGCCCGCAGGGTGAAGTAGGTCAGTCGGGCCCAGGCCGCGGCGAGGTAGAGGCCCGCGACCACGAGGGCGACCGTGGCGTACGGCGCCCACGTCGCGGTATTCGCGGTGTGCACGGCGATCAGGAACGCGGGGGCCAGCCCGAACGTCACCCCGTCGGCGAGCGAGTCCGCCACCCGTCCGAACGGGCTCGGCGGCGCTCGGCTCCGTCGGGAGAGCATGCCGTCCAGGCCGTCGAAGCCCACCGCACAGGCGATGAGCAGGAGCGCCCACTCCTTGTTGCCCGCCAGGGTGTAGAGGATCGCCCCCACACCGAGGAGGGCATTCGCCAGGGTCGAGAGGTTGGCCGCGAGCCGCCAACGGTCGGTCACGGGCGCACTCGGGCGATGGTCGACCGGCCCGCTCGCACGCGGTCGCCCACCCGGACGCTCGGCGAGACGCGGCCGCGGGGAAGAAAGACGTCGACGCGCGACCCGAGCACGATCATGCCGAACCGCTCCCCTTTCTCCCGGCGATCCCCCGGCTG
>JASHXS010000082.1 GCA_030043405.1 Thermoplasmata archaeon
ACCCCGGCCGGCCTCACGGCGACCAAGGTCCTGGCCGGGGAGGGGACCCGGGTCAACATGACGCTCGTGTTCAGCGCGAACCAGGCGCTGCTCGCCGCCAAGGTCGGCGCCGCGTACGTGAGCCCGTTCATCGGGCGCCTCGACGACCAGGGCCAGGACGGGATGGAACTGATCCGGGACATCCTCGAGATCTACCGCCGGTACGCCTTCTCCACGAAGGTGCTCGTGGCGAGCGTACGACACCCCGTGCACGTGCTCGAGGCGGCCAAGCTCGGCGCCGACATCGCCACGATGCCGTACGCCGTCATGGAGAAGCTCGCGTTGCATCCCCTGACGGACCTGGGGCTGGCCCGCTTCCTCAAGGACTGGGAGAAGGTCCCGAAGGGCTGAGGGGGCGTCGAGGACGATGGCGGATCCGCCGCTCTCCGAGAAGTACCTCCGACTGACGCGGGAGGCCCTCGCTCGGGTCCGGCCGACGCCCCCGAGCCGCTCGTTCCTGGCCGGCGCCAGCGAGGACTTCCTTTCCATGGCGCGGGCGTACCTGGCGGACGCCGAGCACTTCGCGGCCGGCGGGGACCTGGACCGCGCGCTCGCCGCGGCGAGCTACGCCCACGGCTGGCTGGACGCCGGGGTGCGGCTGGGCCTGCTCGACGGGGGGGACGATGACCAACGGTTCACCCTCTACCGGTAGCGACCCGGGCGGCCCGGGGGTCCCGCCCTCGGTGCTCGTCGCGATCGAGTCCCACCTGCGCGCCCGCGAACAGCGGCGCGAGGAGCTGTACCAGCGGGCACGGCGGCTCCGTCGCCTCGCCCAGACCACGATGATGCACCTCCATGCCGGCGACCCGGTCGACCCCGACCTCGCGGAGATCCGTCGGGGGATGTCGGAGCTCTCGAAGTGGCTGGCGCACGAAGGGCGGGGCGACGAGTCGATGGCGTCGGACGCCCTCCAGGAAGCGGTGGAGGCCACGTTGCTCGCCGCCGTGGCCCAGGGCCGGGCCTTCCCCGCTCCGTCCGACCTCGGCGTCGAACCCGAGGCGTACCTCCTCGGACTGGGCGACGTGGTTGGGGAGGTCCGGCGGCGGGTGCTGGACGCCTTGGGCCGGGACGACCTCGCGGGCGCCGAGCGGGAGATGGCCCTCATGGAGTCGTTGACCCACTCGCTCCTGCATTTCGACACGACCCGGGCGATCGTCCCGCTCAAACCGAAGCAGGACACCGCGCGCGCGCTCCTCGAGCGGACCCGGGGCGAGCTGGTCATGGCCCGCCTCCTGCTCGGACGACGGGGCCGCGCCGACGACCCGGTTCGGGGGGCCCCGTGACCGTCGCGCGCCGGACCACGATCGGCGTCGTGGGGGGCTCGGGCATCCACCAGATCTTCGAGGGAGGCTCGACGCGATCCCACAAAGTGGCGACCGCGTGGGGGCCCCCGTCGGGACCCATCGAGGAAGGCGAGGTGGGCGGCGTGCGGGTCCTGTTCCTGCCCCGTCATGGGCCGGGCCATACCATCCCCCCGCACCGGGTGAACTACCGGGCCAACGTCGACGCGCTCCTGTCGCTCGGGGCCCAGGCGATCGTGACGGTAAGCTCGGTGGGCTCGCTCCAGGCGGAGCTCCCGCCGGGGACGTTCGTGCTCCCGAGCCAGTTCATCGACCTCACGAAGGGCCGGCCCACGACGTTCTACGACGGCGGTCGGGTCTTCCACGTCTCCCTGGCCGACCCGTTCTGCCCGGACCTCACGCGCCGGGCCGTGGCCGCAGGTCGCGCGGCGGGGACGCCGTTCGTCGAGGGGAAGACGTACGTATGCGTCGAGGGCCCGCGGTTCAGCACCCGCGCGGAGTCGGCCCTGTTCCGTCAGTGGGCCGACATCATCGGCATGACGCTCGTCCCCGAGGTGACCCTCGCGCGGGAGCGCGCGACCTGCTACTCGTGCCTGGCGATGGTGACCGATTTCGACGTCTGGGCCGACCGGCCGGTCGAGGCGAAGGAGATCGTCGAGACGATGCACCGGAACGCCGATCGGATGGGGCGACTCCTGTCGCAACTGCTCCCGACCCTCGGGGACTCCCCGACGTGCGCCTGCGCGCACGCGTTGGACGACGCCGGTCTCTAGGCGCGGGCGCCGCGCCGGACCGTGATCGGGATGCGAGCCGCGGCGAACTCTCGCTCCGCGATCTCCACCGGGTCCACGAGCTCGGTCGGGATGTCGATGAGGATCGGGGCCCCGAGGGAGACCTGCAGCGCGCGGGCCCCCAGGATGCGAGCCCGCTCAAATCGCGTGTACTTGTCAGCGTCGGGCGCCGGAGGAGTGCGGTTCGACACCGGGGATTCCCGCGGCGCCGCACCGAGAGCGGCGGCCGTCAAGGGCCCGAGCACTTAGGGCGTCCTATTTACCCTTTGCTCGGGCCCGCGGGCCGGGCGTCGCTCCCTCGACAAAACCCTAAGGAGGGGGCCGGCTACCCCGACCCGTGAACTCCCCCCGCGTCGCCTACGCTTGGCTCCTGCTCCGCCGCCTGTGGAAGTTCCTGGCCGGCTACGCGGCCGTCTACGTCGGCGCCGCCGTCGGGTTCTTCTATCTGGAGAACGGGACCGTCAGTCCCCTCAACTCGTTCTACTGGGCGATGGTGACGATCTCGACCGTCGGCTACGGGGACATCACGCCCAACAACGAGTTCGCGAAGCTGTTCACGATCGGGATCATCGCCGCCCAGATCTTCCTCGGGGCATACCTCATCTCGGTCGTGCTCGGCGTCGTCTCGGAAGAGGCGCAGCACCGGGCGCTCGGCACGCTGGGCACGAACTTCTCCGGGCACATCGTCGTCCTCGGCTATGGCGGGGTCGGAAAGGCCGCCGTGCGCGAGCTCCTCGTCCAGGACGAGACCGTGGCGGTGGTGACCGAGGAGGCCGACCAGGTCTATTACATCCGGGCCCTCGCGCCGGAGAACAAGATCTTCGTGACCGTCGGCCCACCGGCCGACCAGGAGATCCTGAAGCGGGTCAACATCGACGCAGCCCACGCGGTGATCGTGTGCACGCCCGACGACAGCGGGAATCTCGTGGCGGCGCTCAACGTGCGGGCCCTCTCGCCGAAGGTCCGTATCGTCGTCTCCGTCAGCCGGACGGAGCTGAAGCAGACCCTCAAGGCGGCCGGCGTGACGTACGTGGCCTCCCCGGCCGACATGGGCGGGCGCCTCTGCGCCGACGCGGCGTTCCGGCCCGATGTGGCGAACGCCATCGAGGACATCACGGAGTCTGACTACGATGCGGACCTGACCGAGTACGTACTGTCCGACCGGACTCCCGTCTCGACGCAAACGCTCCCCGACGCCGAGGCCCTGGTACGGCGGGAGACCGGCTGCCTGGTCGTCGGGTACTCGCGCCGCGGACCCGATGGGGAGTTCCAGACCGCGCTCAATCCCCCGGCGACGTTCCAGTTCCAGCCCGGGGACGCGCTCCTGATCATCGGTTCCCTCGAGAACTTGAAGCGAATGCACAAGTGGATGGGCGTCCGTCAGGGACGCTGAGCCGACGCTCCGCTCGTCCCCCAGCCCCGGTGACGGGCCGACAAATCGAGCGAGCGACTTTAGGCGGGCCGCCGTTGCCCGGTTACCCGCATGGACCTCCTCGCCCCGATCGACTACATCGTCCTCCTCGAGATCTTCCTGTTCCTCGCGATCGCCCAACTGATCCACGGGATCGCGAACAAGGTCGGATTCCCGGAGATCGTCGCGGACCTCCTGGTCGGGATGATCATCGGGACGTATGCGCTCGGCGGCGTGATCAATGAGGTCGTGGGGATCCCGATCTTCGGTCTGCAGTCGGGATTGCTGCTGTTCGCCGACTTCTCGGTCGTCCTCCTCCTCTTCTCCGCGGGCCTGGGGGGTGGGGTCGCCTCGCTGCGCAGTGCGGGATGGCCCGCCGTCGGGGCCGCCATCGGCGGCGACCTGCTCGCCTTCGCGCTGACGGTGCTCGTCTTCTCCCGGTTCTACCCGATCGACGGGGCGCTCTTTCTCGGGGTCGCCACCGCGGCGACCAGCGCGGCCGTCACGATCTCCCTGCTCCGCAGTGAAGCCGTGGGGGACACTCCGGCGGTCCGCTTGTACGTGAACGCGTCGGCGCTGGACGATATCGTCGCCCTCATCCTGTTGTCGACGGTCGTGGCCATCCTGTCCGGCGGGACGGACCCGCTCCGACTCACGGGGAGCGTCGTGACCTCGATCATCGCGTGGGTCATCGTGTTGGTCGCCTCGGTCGTCATCATCCCTCGTCTGCTGAAGATCCGGGTCCTCGAGCGGATCGAGACCCTCCCGTTCACCTTCCTGTTCATCCTCATCGCCATCGTGCTCGCCCTCGGCTTCTCGCCGGTCATCGGGGCCTACGTCGCCGGTCTGGCGATCGCGGAGAGCGTCGTGGCCAGTCGGACTCGGGCGACGACGGAGGTCCTGGTGGGCCTATTCGGGGCGCTCTTCTTCATCGTGGTCGGCGCCGAGTTCCAGATCGGTCTGCTGCGCGACCCGACCCTGATCCTGCTCGCGCTGTTGCTCTCGGGGGTGGCGGCCCTGGGGAAGTACCTCGGGGTGTACCCCTTCGCCCGGTACCGCCTCGGACCGACCCGGGCCGCCCACGCCGTCGCGGTCGGGATGATCCCGCGGGGAGAGATCGGCCTGCTCGTCGGCACGATCGGATACGCCGCCGGCTACCTGACCGTGACCATGCTCGGCGAAGTGGTCCTCATGTCCGTGATGACCACCCTGCTCGGGTCCCTCCTGTTTCGGAAGGTGGCCGGGAGCCTCGCCGTCCCCGCAGCGAGTTGACCCCGTTTCCGAGCAGACCCGAGCAGGGTTTGCGTCCGGTGCGTCAGGTCTAAGTAGCGGTATCGGTTAATCGATATCGGAAAACCGACTCATGTGGGGAATGCGGCGCAAGCGCGGACTGCGGAACTGGGTCCTGATGATCCTTCGGCGGGCGCCCCGGAACGGCGCGGAGATCATGGACGACATGGAGATCATGACCCAGGGCTGGTGGCGTCCCTCGCCGGGTTCCGTCTATCCCCTGCTGGAAGAGATGGTCAAGGAGGGCTCCCTGACGAAGCGGGACGATGGACGGTACATGCTCACCGCGTCGGCGGACCCGCTCTGGGTCTGGCCGACGGCCCACGGTCGCCGCACGCCCCACGAGGTCGTACAGGAGATCTCGGGCCTCACTGCCTACCTCGAGGACCTCGTCCGCTCCCAGCCCGATAGCGTCAAGACCGTCCGGACGGAGCTCGACCCGGTCGTCGAACGCCTGCGCAAACTGGCCCCCTGAGGAAACCTATGGACCAACGTGGAACCATCGATGCCGAAAACCTGGTGAAAGTCTACAACGGGAAGGTACGCGCCGTGGACGGCGTGAGCTTCCAAGTGAACCCCGGCGAGATCTTCGGCTT
>JASHXS010000083.1 GCA_030043405.1 Thermoplasmata archaeon
GGCGGACCACAAAGGCGCTCACGACCTCCGCATGACGGGAGGCAACTTCCAGTACGTACGGAAGGGCGCCGCTCCCGGCCCCTCCGCCGAGGCTGCCAAGGACGATGACAAACGTGGCTCCCTCGAAGATCCGGTCGAGCGCGGGCTCGGCCGCCCGGGCCAGCAGGCCCCCGACGATCGGCGAACCGCCCGTGTCGTGCTCTGCGCCCGTGTCGGGTCCGAGGTAGACGCGCCGGTCGAACTCGTCGAACCCTTGGACGCTGGGGTCACAGTTGATCGCGACGGTCTCCAGGTGCCGGATGTGGCGCCGAGCGATGTCGCTCGCGATGCGGATGGCTCCGCCTCCCACGGCGACCAGTACAAACCGGACGTCGTGGCCGAGCCGAAGCTGCTGGGCCCACGCCTCTTCCACGCCGGCGAAATTTGGTGCGTACGATCGGTCGCGCTCGGTCCCGTCTCCCTTGTAGATTGCCACAACCCACCCCTTGGCTTCTGCTCGACCGACCCACTACCGACCCACGACGCCCCTCCGTTCCAGATCCTTGCCGCTCTCTTGGAGGGCTCCGACCTGGGCGCGAGTCTCCACCGCATCCCGGACCGTCGCCCTCGCCCGGGCGACCAGTTCCTGCACCTTCAGCTCCATTTCGCCGCGGCGAATGATCTCGGCCAGGATGTCCCGGACCGGACGGCCGTTGGCGACGTGGTGGCTGTAGGTCTCGAACGCGGCGTACTCCTCGGGACGCAGTCGCACCGGGACTTCGAGGAAGCCCTCGGCGTCGACGACTGGCGTCGGTGTGGTCGGCATCGACCGGGCGCGAAGGAACGCGTGCAGCGCCGCGCGCATGAGCTCGGAGCGGGTCGGGAACTCGCCGTTCGAGACGAACGAGTCGACCAGCTGGAGCTCCTTGCGGTTGCACCGTAGCGCAATCCGCGCATCCTCCGTTGCCTCCCGGGTGGCGTCGGGCCCACGCGAGCGGGCTCGGTCCCGGTTCGGGTCGTTGTCGAACACAGCCAAGAAGGGTCAAGCAAACTCCTTCTACTTAAACCACGGCACGCGAGTCAGTCAGAAAATACCGGCTGCGTGGCCTAGCGAATTTTCTGACGTGTCGAACAGCCATGTCTTGGTGTCGAACAGGCGGTCGAGTCCGGATCGCCCATGTATAACCCCGTGGAAAACGTGGGTCGTGGGCGGCCACGCGCTCCCCGCGTCGCGACGGGCGCGGAAATCGCGTGCATCGAGCGGATCGCCTCCGGGCCCGGGACCGGCTCCAGGTCGCCGTCCGGACGGAGGACCGCCCCGGATGGGGTGTGTCCGGCTGACGTGCGAGGATGTGTCACTATGCGTATTGGTGTGTATTACGTCTACTGACGAACTTGGAAACGTCTATTGTCGGGTGAGCCATCTCCTGAATTTATGTACTACCTGTTTGCAGTAGGGGTCCTCGCGGGTCTTCGGACCCTCGGAGGACAAAGCGAATGAACGTCTGGGGAAAGAACGAGCGAAGTTGGAGAAAGGCGCGGAAGCGCGCGGTGTCGCCGATCATCGCGACGATCTTGCTGGTCGCGATCACGGTGGTACTGGCGGCCGTGTTGTACGTCCTGATCTCGGGACTGACACACGGGCCGGGCAGCACCCCGATCGGTAGCGCGTTCTCCTTCGGGACTGCGACGAGCTCGACCTGCACCGCGGGCCAGGCGACTGCTCACCTGTGCGTCTCGGGTGACTTCATCTACACGGTGCCGGTGGGAACCTCGACGGTGACGTTCGCGAGCATCCTCCTCGAGGTCAAGACCTCGGCGGGTGCGACGTTCGTCAACACGGGCGCAGCGAGCTTTGCCGTGGAGACCATCTCGGGCACGGCGGCAGCCTACTCGACGGTCGCCGCGGCCGCGGGCCTCGCGATGTCGGCGACCTGGGCGAACTACGGGACCGGCTACGCGTCCTCGAACACGCTGACGAGCCTGTACTCCATCGTGGTCGACACGGGCAGCGCGACCTCGACGACGGGCACCGGCCTGACCCTCGTGGCGCTCGGCACGGGCAGCTACGGGGATTCGACCGCCCCGATCTCTCTCCCGTAAGGGCGAGAACGTCGCCTCGACCAACCCTTTCCTTCTCTTCTTTTCAGCTCCTCCCAACTCGGGCCGTCGGCCTCCTCCCCCGGGGTCCAGGTCGTCTGAGCGACGACCCGACGGGCGAGGCCGCCGGAGCGAAATCCGGACCAATGGTGGCCGGGCCCTCCTCCGAGTAGTACTGGGCCTAGAACTCCGAGGCCGTCCGACGGGGCTCGCCCTCGCCCGGCGGGCGACTCTCAGGGCTGGGCGTCGACGGTGACCGACAGGGTGTAACTGCCGCTGGCGGAGGACGGGACCTCGACTTCGAAGTCGAAGAAGGCACTGTCGTCACCGGCCGCTACTTGGCAGGGCAGGCTCGGGCTGGAGCTGAGCACCTGGAACGGCGCGCTCACGGCCACGCTGTAGACAGTGTGGGAAACGCTGTCCCGATTGAAGGCGGGCCAGATCAGCTTGATGCTGGACCCCGCGGAGACCGTGAGCGGGTACCCCTCGTCCTGGGTCTGGTTGAACTGGCTCGGTCCGAACCAGCCCTGGCCGCTGGACGTCTGACCCTGTTCGACCGTCCACTTCACCTCCGAGATGGTGACGGAGGGCGTCCCGGCGCCCGGAAGATGCGGCAGGCGGAGGTAGCCAACGCCGATCAGCACCAGGAGGAGCACGAGGATGCCGATCGCGATGGCGAGGAGAGCCGTCCAGAGGAGCCGACGCTTCATCGGTGGTTTCCGGGCCCTCCAGGCCCCGTCCGGGTGAGTGTCCGCGGGTTCATTGGGGCGAAGTATGGATTACGTCCCGGTCGGCGGGGTCAGGTCGTACACTGGGATCTCCCCCAGCACGGTGGACGGAGAGCCGGTGTAGGTGAAGTAGATCGTACACGCGAGGATGCTCTCGAAGCACCAGGGGGGAGCCCCGTGGTAGTCGTCGATGTCGAGGAGCGGTCCGCCGGTCGTCCCGTCCGGGCAGATCAGGATATCGTTGCCCCAGGGCTGGTACGTGCTCACGCAGGCGAAGTCGAGCGGGTAACCGCCGTTGTGGATGTAGAGGTAGAAGGTGTCGCCGTTGGCCAGCACGCTCGAACTGTTGGAGAGCGGCACGAAGATCCCCAGACGGGTGAAGAGGGAGCCGAACGCCACGCCGGCCTCATCCCCCATGTCGAAGCCTCCGCAATAGCCGAGGTACGGCGCGTTGGCGGGCGGGGAACTGGTCTCGCCCGGGATCCAGGTCATCGACGCGAGGGACCCGTTGAGGAGGACCGTCACCGCGTTGTCCGTGTATGGGGCGGGGGCGTAGGCCCCGTTGCAGACGAACGTCATCTGGATTTCCGACAACGGCAGACTGTTGGAGCTGAGCTGGTTGAAGATCACTTGGGTCGTGTTGAGCGAGGAGAAGTTGCCGGTGACGGTGTTTTCGCAATCTTGGTCCCAGTTGTTGTACCAGGTCAACTCCTTGCTGGCGGCGAGCGGGTAGGTCCAGGTCCCGATCGGCTGGCAGTCGGTGGGGTCGCCCCAGACCGGGTTGCTGCCCCCGCTGCGGTAGATGAAGGACGACGTCGGGGCGGTCGTCGGGGTGTAGACGTGGAAGGTCCACAGGATGGTGCCGGCGACGATCGTAATCGCGAGCAGCAGGATGGTCGCGATCACCTCCGAAACGGCCCGTCGGCCGCGCGGACGCCGGAGCCGCACCCGATGCATCGCACTATTCAGGCGAGGCCGGGATTATGAATCTTGTCGTGGGCGAAGGGGCTGCGAGCACCCCGTAGAGGCTCGGGGACCGGTCCCCCCTCCCGTCGCCGCCCCTCCCAGAGGTTAGGGAGCCCCGGAATGGGGTCCAGCGCCCGCCGTGACGGTGGGCCCCACGGTCGGAACCGGGGCGGCGGCCACCATCGGGAGGGGGGTCCCGTGGTGGGGCGGGGTCCTCGGCTGGGCCCCCCCGCCCGAGAACTTCCGTCGAACCCAGAGCCGAACGTCCTGGTGGTACATGTTCCCGTACGGGCACGCCCCCACGCAGTCTCCGACGCCGCAGCACTTCGTGCTGGTGTACTCGCCCTTCGTCCGGAAATAGAGGGGCATGTCGACCAACCCGACCGGACAGGCCTTGGCGCAGTCGAACGTCGTGCAATTCTGACACACCGTCCGGTCCTTGACCTTCAGCTTGAAGAAGCTGACCTTGGCGAACGGGATGCTGAGGGCCCCCCAGTGGCAGAAGCCCGTGGTCGCGCAGTTGTACGTCCCGATGAAGGGGGTCGTGACGAACATCGCGAACCACACCCCGCCGAAGTACAGCATGATGGGGAGCGGGAGGGCGGCGGAGTCGAGCTGCCCGCTCGCGACCTGGACCGAGGGGAGCAGGTGCAGGAAGGCGGCCAGGGAGACCCCGAAGAGGGAGACCAGCGCGACGCCGGAGGCAACGACGTACGCCGTCGAGAGCTGACTCCCGAGGAAGTGCTTTCCCACGCGGGAGGTCTGGTTGAACTGCCGCATCTCGGACATGGCCGTGCCCTGGTACATCAGGGCCGCGCCGCACATCACCGAACAGAGCGCCTTCCGCCCGAACAGGACCGTCAGGACCCCGACCGACACGTACATCAGGATCACGGCGAGGAAGACGCCCGATTCGAACGGACCGCCGCCCCGGAGCCCGAACCCCCAGCCGATCACCGGCACGTTCTGGAGCCAGGGGACGTTGGCGAGCGGTGTGGAGGACGTCAGGCTCGGGATGTAGATCGAGGCGAGCCCGAAGACGACGATCGTGAGCCCGAGGCGGTACTTCTGCGCCGGCTCGTGCGCTTCCCGGATTTTCAACGCGACGAGGGGCCCCATCGTGAACCCCAACACGACCAAGAACCACGCGGAAGCGAGGATCGCCGACCCAAACCAGAGGCCGTTGTAGACCAGCTGGCCGACGAGGGTCGCCCCGGCGCCCGAGGGGGGCACGAACGGAATGAACTGGAGGAAGCCGGGACCGGCGATCGTCAGGTCCAGGAGCGCTCCCAAGAAGAAGTCGGCCAGGAAGATCCCGAGGAGAACTCCGAAGACCCAGATCGGACGCAGCAGCCAAGGGACACGGAGCCCGTCGTTGGTGAGGCGGGTCGCCAGGGCCGAGTAGAATCCGACCGACGCGGCGGCCACCAGTCCGAGCGCGAGCGCGGGGGCACTGCCTTCGAACGACCACAGGAACCAGCCCGCCGCGAGGAACGCCGCTGCGACGGTCCAGCCGAGGAGGAACTTGGAGATCCCGGCCGAGAGCTGTTTCGTCCGGTACAAGTACTGGAGGGCCACCACGAAGATGGCCACCATGGCCGCGGCTCCGACCACGGCCCCCAATTCCTGAGCGGAACCGCCACGCGTCAGCAACGCGGTGGCGGCCGTCAGTCCCGCCGTCGTCAGTTGCATGACGCGCAGCCGCGGGTCGACCCCCGTCGGCGACGCAATCGCCAGAATGGCCAAGGAGACCGCGAGGAGCGCCAACGTGAACGGGGAGAGTACGGGCGCGAGTACCGGTCCTACTCCCCTTTCCAACCCTGCTCCCGTGGTCGTCGTCAGGATGGCCAGGGCGGCCCACCCTACAAGGAGAACCACCCACGAACGCCCCTGCCAGGAGCGGAGGCCCTCCGTGGGACGAGCTTGTGGGAGGCGGACGGCCAGCAGCAGGGCCAGCGCCACCCCGCCCAGCAAGGCGAGCAGGGAGGCCGAAGGACCCACCGCCAACAAGAGACCCAGCGCGGGCCCCCCGCTCAGCGCCGCCAACAGGGTCAGTACTGCCCAGGGGCGAGTGGCCCCGAGGCCCGTCCCGCGCGCGTCCGATGCCGGCCCGCCGGTGAGCGACGCAGGGCCGCCCCTCGGCTCGTTGGACTCCGTTTCGAACGTCGGCAACTTCACTCCTCGGGATATCGGCGGGGAAGTCAGAACTCCCCGGTTTCCCCTCCGTTCTCGCCGTTCTCGGAGTCCTGGACCTGCAAGATCACGGTCCCATCATACGTCACGTTCGTGAGGACGCTCTGCGCGGGGATCGTGAAGGTCGCCGGGAGCGGAACGAAGGCATTCGACTCGAAGACCCACCAGAGCACGGTCATCAACCAGGTGGCGTTCGTCAGGCTCAGGGATCCGTCGTACGCCCGACCCAGGTCCGCGTACAGACCCATGTAGGTGATGGCCACGAGGGGGTAGCTGTCGGCACCCGCCGCGTTGACGGTCGTCACGGCCGGCCAGTCCCGCGCGCCGACCGCGGCTTCCAGACCGGCGGCAGTGGCCGCCGCCGTTACGTTGGCCGGCGTGGGGTTCACGGCGGTCCCGGCCGGGTTTACGACCGCGGCGGAAGTCAGATTGGGGAGGGAGGAGTTGAGCAGCAGCAAGTACCCGACCGAACCGGGGGTGGCTGCGACGTGGGCGGCGACGGCGGCGCTGCTCGGCTCGGCGGTTCCGACGGGCCACGCGACCGACGGCCCGCTTCCGTAGGTGGTGGCCCACGCCGGGTCCCCTTGGGCGAGGAATCCGCTCAGCACGGACGTGGCTTGGGAGGGCCCCGCCGGGTAGACGACGGCCACCGGTGGCTGGCCACCCAAGGCGAGAGTGGGATTGAGACTCTGGACAGGGCCGGAGTTCCAAGCGGTCAGGGTGCCATCGAACAGTCCAGCGATCACCGACGCATTCAGCACGAGGCCCGACGAGACTCCCTCGAGGTTGTAGACTACTTCCACCGCCCCCACGGCGGCGGGGTAGAACACCTGCGTTTCGGCCCCCGTGCCCGTCGCATTGCTCGAGGGGGTTTCGGGGCCGGCGGCGAAATCCACCGCATGGAGGGCGAGCTGGGAGGCCCCGCCCGCGTCGGCGCTCGTGTTCAGGCCCAGGTGGACGCACCCGCCGATCGAGGCAAGAATCCGGGCGTCGTTCGAGTTCAGCCAAGCGCCGAAATCCGCGCTGACACTCGGGTCGAGCGAGCCATACAACTGGACCGGGGTGGCGCCGCAGTTCTGGGGGCCGTACAGGAGGGGCAGGCCGGAGCCCGCGGACCCGCGGAGGTCGGTCCACCCGGTGAGGAAGCCGATCCCCATCGCCGCGAGCACGACGATCACGATGACGGCGAGCGACAGGCCGACGTTGGCCGGGGCGGGCGCCGGGAGGGACAAGCCGGTCCGGCGCGCCTCTCGGGCGAATCTCAGCTCCTCCGGGGAGCTCCCTTGGGAGGGTGGCTCGACCGGTGGGGAATCGTTCGTTCCCATCGAGTCACATTATAATGCGAAGGGAGTGCCTAAAAACTCTGGGGCGGCCCCGCGCTGGCCGGACCACTCCCGTCGGGCGCGGCCGGTCGAGCCGGCTCGGGGACGAGGAGCTTCCGTCCGCGGAACGTCTAAATACCGGTCCCCGGCCTCTTACGTACGCTTGTCCCTATCTATGCAGTCTACCCGCTCCCGTCACCGCGGCGCGCTGCGTTCCGCGGGCCGTCGGGCGGGCCGACGTTGGACCGGCCGCGCCCGGAAGCGAGGGGTCTCGGAGGTCGTCGCCACGATCATCCTCCTCGCCATGACGGTCGTGCTGTTCGGCTCGATCTTCGCTTGGGTCACGACCTTCCCGGTCCCGACGCAGCCCAACGCGACCCAGTTCAGTGCCAACCTGGTGCTCACGACGAACCTCTCCTACGTGAAGGCGATCCAGATCACCCACCTCGCCGGACCGTCGGTGTCGGGAAACGCGCTGATCTACCTCAAGTCGGCCTACCACCCGAGCGCCCCCGAGTTCCAGAACCCCATCGCCGCCTCCGTCGGCATCCCGAACCCGAGCTCCTGGAACCTGGGCCAGACGTTCAACTACACCTTCCCGTGCCCCGCCGGGGCGTGTGAGCAGCCCAAGCTGCCGGACAACATCACCGTCTTGGTGGTCGCGTCCTCCCAGGTGATCTTCTCGACCATCCTGCCGGGGACGGTCATCTCCGTCCCGCCGAACTTCGTCGTCACCAGTGTCTCGCCCGCCACCCCATCGGTGGGCGCCTCCTTCACGATCACCGCCGTCGTTTCGGGGAATGTCGGGACCAGCAACGTCTACGTCAACGTGTCCAACATTCCCGGCCTGAAGAGCGCGTACCCGACCGCCCAGGTGATGACCTACACGGCCAGCACCAACCGCTGGACCTTCACGGTCCCGGCCTACGAAACGAACGCGAACGGGACCTACTACGCCTTCGTGAACGTCACCAATGGCGTGGGCCAGACGGCGGTGGCGGGCGTGGTCGTGACCATCTCCGGTGCGAGCAGTGTCTCGAGCGGCCTGACCGTGGCGGTCGTGATGATCCCGCAGCCGCCGACCCTGCCGACCACCTCCGCCTACTTCGCGGCCCTGGTGACGTACCAGGGCACGGGCACGAACCTCGGGCTCACGGTCGGCTTCTGGGCGAACCAGACCCCCGGGACCAACGGGCCCAAGGCTTGGCCGGGCAGCAGCCAGGCGCTGTCGGGCCCGTCGGGACTTACGATCAGCGGACCTTCCACCGAGACCGTCTACAGCTCGAGCCCCGCCACCTACTCTTCCTGGCTCCTGAACTCCAGCGTCTCGATCGCGGCCGCGGGCACCGTCTCCACGGTGGGGAGTGCGAGCGGCTCCACGAACTTCGCCACCTTGAACCTCGTCACGGGTTCGGCCAGCTGGAGCACCAGCCCGACCAAGCCGAGCCATACGTGCTCCGGCTCGAGCTGCCCATACCTGACGGCGACGGTGAAGAACGCCTGGCTCACATCCATGAGTCCGGCGGGAACGTCGATCACCTTCGCCGGCATCATGTACGCGAACCAGACGGGCCACACCTTCTCGAGCGCGATCGCCTCGACGGCGCTGGCCTCGGGGGCGGCCACGACCTCGAGCACGGTCGACTCCGCGGCCCGCTGGACCCCCTCGATCGCCGGTGCGTTCACGCTGGTGCTCGTGCTCACCGTCACCCTCACGTCGAGCGGGGCGACGATCGGCTACATCTGGGCGACGGTGTCCGGGACTTCGACCTGAGGGTCCGCCGCCGGTCGACGGACCGACCGCCGTTTACTCCGTGACTCGTACGGCTTCGGCCGGGGGGAGGTTCGCCGCCCGCAGGGAGGGCCCGGCGATTGCGGCGAGGACCAGCAGATAGGCGACGACGACGATCTCGACCACGGTGAGCCACGGTGCCACGAACTGGGTGATCCCGGCTGACGAGGCGACGTTGCTGATGGTGGAATTGTAGACGATCAGGAGACCGAGGGCTACCCCGATGGCGATCCCGACCAGGGTGACGTACGAATACTCGAGCAGGAACGCGCGGAGGATCATCCCGCGGGTGAAACCGGTCGCCCGCAGCATCCCGATCTGCCGGCGTCGCTCGACCACCGCTCGAAGGGCGAGGATCCCCATCGCGGCGATCCCGACGCCGAGACCGAGCCCGACGAAGATCTCGAG
>JASHXS010000084.1 GCA_030043405.1 Thermoplasmata archaeon
ACCGCCTCCGCGCGAATGTACAATGTAGACCTTGCCGCGTGGAAGAGGGAACTGATCGCCGGAGCCTGCGTGGACCCCCGCGTGCTCCGCCAACGCGCCCGAGAAGTCGCTCGGCGACTCCAGTCGGGCAAGGTGCTGCGGGTCCAGCACCCGAATGGGACGGACCTGGAGCTCCGGCTTCGACAGCGTCGCCCATCTATCTCGGACGGGATAGCTTCCGCTCGGCCCGGGGCCGACTGGCGATTGGTTACGCTCCCGGCGGGCGTTGTGAATGTGGCGGTCGACGAGGGATACGCGGAGGGCACGTACTGTTCGAACGTGACGAGCTCGGTCGGCCTCTCCGGTCCCGTCGCCGAGCTCGCGGGCGGCCGTTGGACCTTCGAGCATGGCCGGCTGCGCTGGTTCTCGTTCGAGCGCGGGCTCGAGGCCTTCAGTGAGAGTTACGGGCACGCGGGAGCCGGCCGGGACCGGCCGGGGTCGCTCGCCATCGGGCTGAACGAACACATCGAGTCAGCCCCGCTGCTGGAAGACCAGGGGGCCGGCATGGTGACGCTCCACATCGGCCGGAACGATCATGTCGGAGGGTCGAACCACGCGTCGTGGTGGGCCTGGCTGTTCTTGCGGGGCGCGGATGTCACCGTCGACCATTCCATTCTCGTGAGACGAGGAAGCCTGGTGGTCTGACCGTTCGTCCCCTGGATCGCCCGCGAGAGCGTCACCCTGGGCCGGCGTTCCGATTCAGGCCCGACCCAGGCTCTCGAACAGGTCCACCCACTGTGGGAGTACGGTCTCCCAGGAGAACTGGCGGACGTGGTCCCGACCACGCCGGCCGAAGCGGACCCGGAGTTCGGGTTCTCGCAGCAGGCGCTCCAACGCCACGGCCAGAGCCGCCGTGTCGCCCGGTGGGCAGAGCAACGCGTTTTCTCCCTCCAGAACGACCTCCGGGATTCCCCCGACGCGGGACGCGACGATTGGGAGCCCGGCGGCCATCGCCTCCATCAAGACGATCCCGTATGGCTCAAAGAGCGACGGCAACACGAAGACATCGGCCCGACCGTACTCGGCCAGCAAGGCGGGCCGATCCAGGGGGCCGGTCATCGTGACCCGGTCGGCGATCCCCAGGGATCGGGCGAGAGCGGCGACCACCGAGGCGCCGCCCCAATCTTCCCCGACCAGCCGCAGCTGGGCGTGGAGCGAGGGAGGGACGCGGGCGAAGGCACGAATCAAGGGGTCCAGCCCTTTTTGAGCCGGATACAGACGACCGACAAACAGCACCGTCGGGGACTCCCGGGGAGCCGCTAGCTGCGGGCGGTCTTCGAATTCACCGAGGGCGATTCCGTCGGGGATCCTCCGGATCCGGTTCGGGCGGACCCCCAGGGCCGCCAGCAGGGCCGCTTCCGCTCGAGTTTGGGCGACCACCACGTCGGCGGGTCGGACGCTGAGGTGGCTCACCAGTCGGGCGTAGGTCCACCAGCCGGGCGTCCCCCGACCCGCGTCGAGATGGGGTTCGAGGACGAGGGGGGTGTCGGTGAGACGACGACGCAGGGACGCGAACCAGGTGGGGGCCATCCCGAAGGCATGCGCGTGGACGACGTCGGGTCGGCTCTGCAGCACCTCCACCAGCATCCCCGGCGCGACGATCCCAAGTCCGTGGGGCGCGGGAAGGACCTCGATCGCCCGGCTTCGATGCACCGGCCAGGCGGTTACCGGGAGGGAGGGGCCGACCCGCCGGAACGGCCGATCCCTCCCGAGGTCGGTCGTCGAAATCTGGACGGTGTGCCCACGGTCCCTCAAACCCTGAGCGATCGCGGCGACATGGATCTCCACGCCGCCGAGGGCCGGCGGATACCGCTGGGTGACTTCGAGGACCTGCATGCGATCCGCGGCCTCACGGAGCGGGGGCCGTTACCTCGTGGAGGGGCGTCCTCGGACGACGGACCGGCCACAGCTGGAGCAGCCAAGGCCGGACCGTCCTCTCGTCGCGGTAGACCACCCACGCCAGCTGGGCGAGGCTGGCGGTCATCAGGACCGCCAGTCCATACAGGACGTCGTAGCGGAAGGTTCCCCAGAACGGGGCGTTGTCGAAGTTCTGTACCAGGGTGAACGCGGTCGGGGTCAGCGGCGTCGCGAACCAGATCCCGAACCCGTCGTTGAAGAGCAGGTAGACCCCCGCGACGGCCACGAGGTAGTACAGGAACCGACGACGGGCCGGATGGAAGGCGTAGACGTCGAGGGCCAGCAGGGCGAAGATGTAGAGGAAGTACTGCTCGTACAGGCCCCAGCGCAGCAGCAGCCAGATGACCGTCACGAAGAGGACGGCGCGCAGTTCGCCTTCGAGCGTGCCGGCGCGAGCCCATCGATACGCCACGACGCCCGCGAGGACCACGCCCGGGATCCAGAGATCGGGTAGGGCCGCGGCGAGCAGGGTCGAGTCGGTGAGGACCGGGGCGAGGAAGTAGAGGCCGAAGAGCCGGGCGTAGTTCATCCCGCCTCCGCCCCCGGAGCTCTGAGAAGTCGTCGTCGCCACGATACCGCCGAAGCCCCACCCCAGGGAAACGAAGGCCACGAAGGTCAGCCCGCCCGCGACGCCCACGGCGACCAGCGGCCAGAGTCGTCGCCATCCCCGAAGTCGAAAGATCTCGAGCGGCAGGAAGACCGCGGTGATCCACTTGACGAAGATCCCGAGACCCCAGAGGAGGCTCCGCCCGGCCGCGCGCGCTTCGGAGAGCAGGAGCACGCCCAGGATGAGGGCGGTGGTCACCGAGTCGAGCTGCCCCCAGACGGCGCTGATGACGATGTCATACGGGAAGAGCGACCAGAAGGCGAGCGCGGCCACCGCTTGCCGACGGTCGCCCGTCGCCCGCCAGACTAGACGGTAGAGCAGGACGGCGACGGCGAGGTCGCCCCAGATCGGGCCCTGCTTGAGGAGGAAGTAGAGAACGAACCGATTCCCTCCACCCACCGCCTCCCATAGCCAGTAGCTACCCCCGAAGACCGCCGGCCAGAAGGGAAGATACGCGGCGGACGGCAGGGTCTGGCCGAGGTAGCCGAAACTGACCCCGGGCACGGGGGGCCAGGGCTGGAGGTACGGGTTCGTCCCGTGGGCGACCTCGTAGCCGGTCCGGATCCACACCTCGAAGTCGTAGGGGTGGCCGGTCCAGAAGCAGAGGGATTCCCGGAGGAGGAGCCCCACGAGCAGGGCCAGTCCCCCGGTCTTCCAGGAGAG
>JASHXS010000085.1 GCA_030043405.1 Thermoplasmata archaeon
CGAGCGCCTCCGGGTACTTCGCGTCCGGGAGCACGCTGTCGCTGGTGGCGACGGCGGCGACGGGGTATGTGTTCCTGGGCTGGACGGGCACGGGGACGGGGTCGTATACGGGGACGAGCGCGAACGGGACGGCGACGGTGACGGGTAGCCTGACCGAGGTCGCGTCGTTCGGCGTTCCGCAGTCGACCACGACGACGTCGAGCGGTTCCACGAACTTCCTGGCGTCGACGGCGGGCATCGCGGCGCTGGCGGCGGTGGGACTCATCGTCGGCCTGGTGGTCGGGTTGGTGGTGTTCCGGTCGCGGGCTCCGAAGGGTGGCGCTCCACCGGCGCAGTGGGACGAGGGAGGTTCCGCATGAGGCCCTTCACTCGGGCGTCCCTGGTGACCGCCGTCGGCCTGGTCTCGGTCCTGCTCGCCGTCTCGTTCCTCGCGACGCCGGCCCTGGCCGCTCCCGGCTCCGGCGCGGCCGCCCCGGGCCTCCCGAGCTACCACACGATCTCCGGCGACGGCGCCGGCAGTACCGGGCAGGGCCCGGTCCACGCGGCCCAGCCGGCGGCCCCGAGTTCCGGCCGCGGGTCCTTCTGGGTGAATTCGTTCTTGCCCCAGCCGAACAACACGTCGAGCTCGTGTGTGTACGAGCTGGTCTGCCAGAACTACACCGGCAATCCAGCGATCGCCAGCAACTTCGCGGGGACGATGATCGTGGCCGACACGGCCTTCACGAACGCGACTCAGTGCCCCGGGAATCCGAACAACACGTACACGGAGGTCGGCGTCACCGTCTCCACCAACGGCGGTTCCAACTGGGGCCCGACCAACTATGTGGTCGACCCGGGGTGCAGCAACGTCGGCAACCTGACCAGCGCGATCTGGCCCGCCCTGACCGCCCTCTCGAATGGGACGTTCGTCCTCGCCTACGTGCAGTATAACGTGGCGACCGCCGCGGCGTACAGCGGGAGCATCTGCTACAACGGGGAGTACATCTACTACCCCGCCTGGAACCCCTGCTACCTCTCCTGGGCCCAACTGGTCGTCTCGGAGAGCTTCAACAACGGCACGTCGTGGACGCTCCCCCAGGCCATCGCGGTCGTCAACAACACGGTCCTGAACGCGACGGCCCCCGTACCGTCCCAGCCCGCGCTCACCTCGTTCGACGACACGGTCTACCTGGCCTGGACGAACTTCACCTATCCCGAGTTCGACGAGTTCGGGGAGGCGCCCTCGATCGGCCTCAACTTGGTCGTGTCGACGAACGGAGGGCTCTCCTTCGGGAGCCCGACGTCGCTCCCCGTCGTCCCGGGGGACTGGGACGGCGGGACCTCTTGGGTGGCCTACTCGCCCGCCCTCGCAGTGAACGCCTCCGGCGCGCTGGAGGTCGCCTACTCCTCTAACTTTACCACGAACTTCAACTACGTCTGCCAGCCGACCGGCTGTGGCTACCTGGACAATGGCCCGGAGGCGACGGCGGACATCGAAGTCGCGACCTCGACCAACCAAGGGGCCTCCTTCAACTTCACCACGGTCGCGCCCGGGATCCCGGTCGTATGGAACGGGCAGGAGTCGTGGATCGCCTTCGGTCCGGGGTCGATCGTCTCGCCGGCCCCCGCGATCGCCGTGAACGAGGCGACCGGGGAGACCTACGTCGCCTTCACGGGCGGTGCCTTCGGCACCATTTGTTATTCGCCGGGGAACTGTTACGCGGAGTTCGATGACGCGTTCGAGAACCTCTGGGTGACGAACTCGTCGACCACGGGCGGCAACTGGTCGGTGCCCAACGCGATCGGCGACGATGCCCTCGGGATCTTCGGTGGCGCCTCCAACCCCGAGTATCTCCTGACCCCCTCCGTTGGTGTCGGGCTGAACGGGACCGTCTGGGTGAACGCCGTGTTCGAGAACGTGTCCATCTGCAACCCCTCGTGCGGCGACTGGAGCGATCTCGCCTTCGAGTCGACCGACAACGGCTCGACCTTCTCGAGCTACTTCAACCTCGGCTCCGCTTTCGAGACCGGAGACCAATACCCGTTGTGGGACGGCTTCACCACGTCGCTCACCATGTATGACGGAGCGCCGTTCATCGCGTGGACCTGGGAGGTCTGCCCGGCTTCGGTCGGCTACTGCGGCGCGCCCAGCCCCACTTCCTGGTCGCAGGTCGTCGTGAGCACCCCGTTCGATGGGGTCGGCGTCACCGTCACGTTCAACGAGACCGGCCTGCCCTCGGGCCTCAACTGGTCGGTCAGCCTGGACGGCAACGCCCGATCCGGTCCGGCCGGAACGAACCTGGTCGTCTCGGGCGTCCCCACATCCTACAACATGCCGTGGAGCATCTCTCCGGTCAGCTCCCCATACTGGGGGATCGAATTCGGGTCGACCGCCAGCCCGGCCTCGCCCGGTAACTTCACCGCCAACTCGGTTATCTCCGTCGCGTTCTCCGAGCTCGCGCTCGTCACGGTCTCGTCCATCCCACCGCCGATCACCACGTACGTGGCGTTCACATGCCCCAGCGCGAGCACCACGACGTTCGCCGATGACTGTACGAACGAGAACGTCACGCCGACCGTCGGCTCGACGTGGTACCCGATCGGCGTCCCGCTCGACTACGGCGTGTACAACATCACGCTCCCGACGTACTGTTACGGCTGCTACAACCTGTCGTTCCAGGCGTGGACCGGCACGGGAGCGGGCAGTTGGAACTCGTCCGTCGCGAACGGCTCGACGATCGTGCAGGGCCCGATCAACGAGACCGCCAGCTTCTCGCTGAACCAGATCTGCCAGAGCGGCTGCTTCAACCTGAGCTACACGTACCGCTTCGAGGAGTCGGGGTTACCCAATGGGACCAGTTGGGCCGTCACGCTGGGGAACCAGACGAACACCAGCAACCTCGGCTACCTGACCTTCAGCGCGGGCTTCGGGCCGCTGCCGTTCACGATCTGGACGGTGCCGACGAACTCGACGTATGAGTACATCGGGACCACGAACACGACCTCCCCGGTCGCGGCGCCACAGGGAGGCGTGGTCGAGGTGACGTTCCATCAAGCGCCCGCGTCGTCGCAACGATTCCCGGTCCAGTTCACGCAGAGCGGACTACCGGCGAGCGCGACGGGCTGGGGCCTCCAGCTCGGGTCGGCTGATTACGGACTGTCCCTCAGCCCGAGCGGCACGACGTTCGAGCTGCCGGGCGGCGCGCCCGGCACCGTGCTGAACGCTACGCCCGTCTACGGGGACGCGGGGGTCGGCGGACGGATCTCCGGCTTCGAGGTGACGCCGGACGTGCTCGGCTCCACCAGCTACTCGGTTCGTCCGGGCGCGGCCCTCACCCTGACCGGCCCCGCCTCGGTCGTGGCGGAGTATTCGCCCCTGTACTGGGTGGATGTCCCCACGCCGGAGAACGGCACCGTCAATGTTTCGAGTGAATGGGTCGACGCCGGCACCAGCCTCCAGCTGACCGCGACTCCCGCCCCGGGGTACGCGTTCGTGGGCTGGAGCGGCACCGGGGCGGGCTCGCGCACGGCCACCACGCTGGCGATCGAGGTCACCCCCGCCGGGCCGGTGACCGAGGTCGCGACCTTCGCCCCGATCCCACCGACCTACACGATCACGATCACGGCGACCGGGCTCCCGACCGGCGTGGATGTGACGTTCGTCCTCGGCGGCACCACCTACACGGGGGCCGCGCCGATCACGATCGTCGGCGTCTCACCCGCCGCCTACGCCGTCGCGGCGCCGACCGTGACGCCGAACGGCACGGTCGGGGTCCAGTACCTCGTGACCGGCGTGAGTGCCGGCTCCAGCCTGAGCGGCAGCACCCTCACCGTGAGCGCGAACACCACCGTCGCGATCTCCTATTCGACCGAGTATCTCCTGACGGTCGACCCGAGCGTGAACGGGAGCACCTCCCCGTCGGCGGCCAGCTATTGGGAAGCGGCCGGCTCGGCGACGTCCATCACGGCGTCCCCGGACGCAGGGTTCGTCCTCGTCGCGTGGGCCGGCACCGGCCTCGGCTCGTACAATGGGACCAGCCTCACGGCGCAGGTGACGATGGACGGGCCGATCTCGGAGCTCGCCACGTTCGCGGCGTACGTCGCCCCACCCCCCGTGACGTACTCGCTCACCCTCACCCCGTCCGGGCTACCGGCGGGCCAGGTCTGGAGCGCGACGATCGGCAGCCAGTCGGAGAGCGGCGCGGGCGCCTTGGTCTTCACGGGGCTGAACGGCAGCTATTCGGTTTCGGTGGCGACCGTCTCCCCGTCCGCCGGGATCGAGTATATCCCCTCGGCCTCGGTCCTCAACGTGACCGTGACGGCCAACCGTCAACTCGACCAGCCGACCTTCACCGCCGAGTACTTGGTCTCCGTGACCGGCTCGCGCGGCGGCACCCTCTCGCCCTCGAGCGCCTGGGAAGTCTCCGGCGCGACCGTCACGCTGAGCGCGGTGGCGGCGGTCGGGTATCACTTTGTGAACTGGTCCGGGACGGGGACGGGGTCGTATACGGGGACGAGCCCGAGCGACACGATCACGGTGAGCGGACCGGTGACGGAGTTCGCGACGTTCGCGGCGAACGCGACGAAGTCGACGACCACATCGGGGTCGAGCGGGTCGGACACGGACGCGA
>JASHXS010000086.1 GCA_030043405.1 Thermoplasmata archaeon
TACACGTCGAGCTCGGTGGAGCAAATCGGGACGGACACGGACTGCGCGGCGGGCAGTCCGTCGTACTACGGGTGGTACGAGATGTACCCCGCCAACTCGGTGAACCTGGGCTCGTCGTACCCCGTCTCGGCCGGTGACCACCTGACGGGAGAGGTCAGCGTCGCCGGCACTTCGTTCACCCTAAAACTCAAGGACACGACCGCCGGCTGGTCGTTCTCGATCACCAAGACCGGGAGCGGCCTCAAGCAGAGTTCCGCCGAATGGATCGCCGAGTCGCCGGAAGTCTGCTCATCCTCCTCGTGCTCGCTGGCCAAACTGACCGATTTCGGAAATCTGACGTTCACCCATTGCGAGGCGGCCGTGGGAGGCGCCCTCCACCCGATCAGTTACTTTACGGCGTCCAGCGGACCGCACAAACTCACGATGGTCAATTCCGCCGGTACCAAGGTCCGGGCGGCCCCCGGCAACCTGGGAACCAGCGGGCAGAGCTTCACGGTACGTTGGAAGTCCTCCTGAGCGGCGGCCCCCCACCGGTACACGACCCAGAGCGCAGGACAAGGCTGGCCGTCCCCCCACCTTCGACCCTACGGCCATCTCGTTCGCCAGGGAACCGGGCGACAGCCTGAGGGCTCGTCCGAGGGGGGCGGAGGCTGGTGGCCGTACGCCCTAGCTTCCACCGCCCTCCACGGAGGGCCCGCCTCTGGCGGCGCGACGGAGGCGTGTGTTTCGAGTCTTTCGCTCGGAGCAAGCTTATGCGAAGAGCCCGGGTGGCTCCCGCCGCCGTGAGGACCCGGCCACCGACCTCCCTCGCCCTTCTCGTCATCGTGGTGTTCACGTGCCTTTCCCTGACGTGTAGTTCGATGGCTTGGGCGGGGGCCCACGCCGGGCCGCAATCCGCCGGACACTTCGCCGCCCGCCGCGGATTCGCGGGAGCCGAATTCGCGGCCGCCCAGTTTTCCCCGAAGCCGCAGGTCGCCGACGGACCCGGCTACGTGCAGAAGACCTTGGTCCTGTACAACAATACGACCGTCAGCGGCAACTTCGTTCCTCCTATCGACAGCTACTACCCGGAGGAGGGCGTCTACGACGCCCCGACCGACACGATATGGTTCGCGGCCTTCAACCTGGTCGGGTTCAATGGGACACGCGAAACGGTAAACCAGACCTTCGCCGGGAGTTCGTATTTCTCGGTCGCCCTCGTGCCGAGCACACAGGAGCTCTTCGCCCCGAATTACTATACCGGGGCCACGACGGTCGTGCGCACGTCGAACATGTCGGCCGTCGCCCAGATCCAGGGCGGCCCCGGCCCGAGTTTCGCGGCATACGACCCTCAAACTGGAGAGGTGTATGTCGCCAACTCCCAGGCGGACAATCTCACCCTGATCAACGCCACCACGCTCACGTACAACAGCACCGTAGTCGTCGGCGGCAACCCCGCCGGAATTGCCTTCGACCCGTCGCTCGACCGAGCGTACGTCGCGAACATGGGCACGAACAATCTGAGCGTGGTCAACACCAGCAGTCAGCGGACCGTCGCCTCGATCGGACTCCCCGGCGGTGGCCTAGCGGGGTCCGAGCCCGAGTCCGTCGCCTACGATCCCGAGAACCAGACCGTGTGGGTAACCGAGAACGGAGCCGCCAGCGTGGCCGTGATCGACCCCCGGACGGACTCGATCGTCGCGAACGTCAGCACGCCCGGGGGACCACGTGGCCTCACGTACCTCCCCGCGGAGAACGCGATGCTGGTGTCGGACTCCGGCTCGGTCATCTCGGTGAATGCCTCCACCTACGTCCAGAACCGCACCACCGTCCCCGCCGGCGGTCCGTACTGGATGGTCCTCGACCCAGCGCAGAACACGGTCTTCGTGGGGGAACCGGGTGTGAACAGCGCCTGGGACGATGTGGAGGTGATCAATGCCACCAGTTTGGCCGTCGTGGCCACCACCTCGACGGGCGGGCCCGGCCTGGACGGGCTGACGCAGGTGCCGGGAACCGACCAGCTGGTGGCCTACTCGTACCAATCGAGCTTGGTGATGGCGATCAACACGTCGGCGCCGGCCCTCGAAGACACCAGTTGCATCTGCGGGGGATTCGGAGGTCCGACCCAGGGCGCCTACGACCCGTATGACGGACTCCTCTGGGTCGGGTTCGCGGATGGTTACTCGGTCGGCGCCCTCTACGTCCACAACTTCACCGAAGCCGCCGACATCACGCTGAACCCGTCGCAGTGTTGTTCGGGCCCAAGTGGCGTGGCCATCGACACGCTCAACCAGACGGTGTTCGTCACGGAGCTGAACTCGCGCTACATCGACGCGATCAACGGGACGACCTTCCAGGTCGAAGCGCGCATTCTGGTCGGACTCTACCCGTATGCGATCGTCTACGACCCGGCCGCGAACGAGATGTTCACGGCCAATTCGGGGGCGGGCACCGTTGGGGTCGTCAATGCCACCACGTACGCGGTGCGTGGGACCATCACGGTCGGGTCCGACCCGCAGGGGATCGCGTACGACCCGGTGAACTCCCTCGTCTACGTGGCGGACTACAACTCGAACCAGGTATCGGTCATCAACACCTCCACCGACAGCGTGGTCGACACGATCAACGTCGGGAGTGGGCCGCAACAGGTCGCGTTCGACCCGACGAACGGACTCGTTTACGTTTCCGACTTCGGCTCGACCACGGTCAACGTGATCCAGCCGAGCTCCGAGAGCGTCATCGAATCCATTCCGGTGGGCGTCTACCCGTACGGGCTGGCGGTGAACCAGACCAACGGGGACGTGTACGTCGCGAACGGCTACACCGGATCCATCTCGGTGATCGCACCGTGCGCTCGCGTCTCCTGCCTCGAAGTGACCGCGTTCTCGGCGACGCCCTCCCCGTCGGCCGTCGGGACCCCCGTCACTTTCTCGAGCACGGTGCTGTTCGGCAACGGGAGCACGAGTTTCAGTTACGCCGGCCTCCCGCCCGGCTGCGCCTCCGCGAACTCCTCCAGCCTGACGTGCATTCCGACGGGGGCTGGGAGCTACACCGTCTCTCTGACGGTGGAGGACTCGACCGGGACCGTCGCGACGGCCAACCTCAGTTTGACGGTGCTATCCGCCCGGCCCGACATCGCTGCCTTCGAGATCGACCCGGCCTCGATTTACCTGGGCAATTCGACC
>JASHXS010000087.1 GCA_030043405.1 Thermoplasmata archaeon
GGCCGTCCTGGAGATCTCGGCCCGGGACTCCCGCGGCCAGGTGATGGCCCTCCGGCATCGTCACGAGCCGGTCGAGTCGGTGCAGTTTCACCCCGAGTCGTACTTGACCCCGTACGGCCCGCGGCTCCTTCGGAACTTCCTCGACGGGGTCCGCCGATGATCGCGGACCTGCTTCCCCGGCTCCTCGACCCAACGCCGCTGTCCGACCGGGAGTGCCGGGCTTGGTTCGACCGGATCCGCTCTCCCGCAACGTCCGAACCCGAACGGGTCGCCTTGCTGCTCGCCGTGTCGGTCCGCCCCCTCTCGGGAGACGAGCTGGCCCATCTCGCCCGCGAGCTGCGTCGCCACGCCGTCCCGTTCCGCGTTCCCGGTTCGGATCGGCCGGTCGACCTGTGCGGCTCGGGCGGGGCCCCCTGCCCTTCCTTCAATGTCTCCACGGTGTCGGCGTTCGTCGTGTCGGCCGCCGGTGCCGCCGTCGTCAAGCACGGCAATCGGAGCACCCGGGGCCCCTGCGGGTCGAGTGACCTGCTCGTGGCCCTGGGCCTCCCCGTCGAGCGCTCCGTCCATTTCGCGCGCGCCTCGTACCGACGCTACCGCCTGGCCTTCCTGCATGCCCCGCTCTTCCATCCCGAAGCGAAGGCGGTCGCGCTCGCCCGACGGACGTTGGGCGTGCCGACCGTCTTCAATCGGCTCGGTCCGCTCTCCAACCCCGCCGCACCCCCGGCCCAGGTGGTCGGTGTGGGCCACCTCGCCGATGCACCGCTGACCGCCGCAGCGCTTCGTCGGCTCGGGGTGCGTCAGGGCCTCGCGATGACCAGCGACGAAGGCTGTGACGAGTTCTCGCCCCGACGCCCGACCCGCGGCGTGCGCTGGCGCGGGCGAACCGTCCGGACCTGGACGGTGAAGCCGGATCGATACCTCGACCGGGAGGAACAGGTGGGCGACTGGGGCCCCTTGCCCCCCTCCGAGGCCGCGGAGGAGGCCGAGCGGATCTTGGCGGGCGGCGGCGGGGCCCGGCGAGGGTCCGTGCTGCTGACGGCAGGGGCGGCTCTGTGGGTGAGCGGTCGAGCCAGCTCGTTCGGGGCGGGTGTACTTCAGGCGCGGGAGGCGCTCGACTCCGGCCGGGCGGAGACCCGACTGTCCGAGCTCCGTTCGGTGGCGGCCCGAATCGGCGCGGGGGAAGGATGACGGAGAGGTTCCTCGACCGCATCGTCGCCGCGACCGAACAGGCGATCCGGGCCCCGGGTTATCTGGACGGCTTGCCCGAGCGGCGCCCCGGTGGCCGCCCTAGCCTCCGCGCCGCGATCCAGGGGGCAGGTCCGACCGGCGCCCTCCTGGCCGAATTCAAGCGTCGCTCGCCCGGCCAGGCGAACCCCGAGCTCCCCTCCACACGACCCGTCGACTTCGTCCGACGGATCGAGCCCGCCGGTGTCGCAGGCTATTCCTGCCTCGCCACCGGACCCGAGTTCGGTGGGAGCCCCCAGGACGTGGCCGACGTGGTGCGGGCGACCTCGCGACCGGTGCTGTTCAAGGACTTCATCGTCGACCCGCTCCAGATCGAGGCGGCCGCCCGGGCTGGGGCGAGCGCCGTGCTGTTGATCGCGCGGCTCGAAACCCAGGGGCTGCTTCGACACCCGCTCGCCTCGCTGGCCGAGCGGGCGCACGCGCAGGGGCTCGAGGTGCTGCTCGAGTGGCATGAGCGCGCAGAATTAAGACGCACGGCGCACGTGGCCGCCGACATGTACGGCGTCAATGTCCGGGACCTGGACTCGCTCGCGATCGACCGATCCCGAGCCGCGGAGACGATCCTCGCCGCCACGTCCTACCGGCCCCTCCTCGGCCTGAGCGGCGTCGACCGGCCGGAAGAGGCGCAGCGGTTCTGGCAGCAAGGCGTGGACGGCATCCTCGTCGGCAGCGCCTTGGCCCGTGCGGCCGACCCGGTAGCGTTCCTTGACTCGTTGCGGGGGGTTCCCGCCCGAGGCCCGGCATGAGGACGTTCGTGAAGTTCTGTGGCATCACGGACCCGGCCGTCCTGCCCGAGATTCCAGCGGGGGGCGCCGCTGGGTTCGTGATCGACGTGCCGGGCTCGCCTCGATCCATCTCGATCTCGCGCGCGACCGAACTGCTGGGCTCCGTGCCGACGGAGGCGGAAGCGTGGGCGGTCGTCGTGTCACCGTCGGCCGAGCTGGTCCGGCGCCTGTTCGACGAGCTGGGCGTGGACCGGATCCAGGTGTACGGGACCGTGCCGGAGGGGCTCGATTTCCTCGAGACCCACCACCTGGTGCCGTCGCTGCCGGTTCGGGTCGCGGGCGTCGACGCACGGGACCCCGTCGTGCCGCCGGCGGAGACGTTCCCCCGCCTCCATCTCGATGCCGCGGGGCAGCCGCTCCCCGGCGGGAGCGGCGTCCGTCCCGACTGGGAGGTTTGCGCCCGGCTGGTGGACGCCGCGCCCGGGCGAAAGTTCGTCCTGGGGGGTGGGCTTACACCCGAGAACGTCGCCGACGCCCTCGCGACCGTTCGCCCGTGGGGAGTGGATGTATCCTCGGGGATCGAACAGGCGCCCGGCGTGAAGGACCCGGCGAAGATGCGCGCGTTCGTCGCCGCGGTAACGGAGTACGAATCCAGCCATGCCTAGGCGGTACGGGGCGTATGGGGGGTCGTACGTCCCCGAGACGCTCGTCCCGGCGCTCGAGGAACTCGAGCGTACCTGGCGCGCCGCCCGTCACGACCCCGCGTTTCGGGCCGAACTTCGGCGGCTGTCCGAAACGCTCGGGGGCCGCCCCACGCCGCTCTACTTCGCGCGTCACCTGACGAAGCGGGGACGCGGGGCCGAGATCTGGCTGAAGCGGGAGGACCTTCTCCATGGGGGCGCCCACAAGTTCAACAATGCCCTCGGACAGGGACTGCTGGCGCAGCGGATGGGGAAACCCCGCCTGATCGCCGAGACCGGCGCCGGGCAACATGGGGTGGCGACGGCGATGATCGGGGCCGCCCTAGGTCTCCGTACGGAGGTGTACATGGGGGCGGTCGACATCGAACGCCAACGGCCGAACGTCGACCGGATGCGCCTCCTAGGGGCGGAGGTCCACCCGGTCACGACCGGCAGCCGGACCCTCAAGGACGCCATCAACGCCGCGCTGCGGGACTGGATCGCGAACGTACGGACCACGCACTATCTCCTCGGCTCGGCAGTGGGACCGCACCCGTTCCCCTCCCTGGTCGCCGACTTCCAGAGCGTGATCGGGCGGGAGATCCGACAACAGTCCGTCCGCGCCTTCGGGCGGCTGCCCGACCTGGCCGTCGCGTGTGTGGGGGGCGGGTCGAACGCGATCGGGACGTTCCACCCACTCCTGCGGACGGACGTCGAGTTGCTCGGGGTCGAGGCGGGCGGGCGAACGGCGCACTCCGCGGGAGCCGCTTCGCTCTCGAGGGGCCGGCCCGGCATCCTCCACGGCGCCTACTCGTACGTGTTGCAAGACTCGGACGGCCAGGTCGCGGATACGGAGAGCATCTCGGCCGGGCTCGATTATGCGGGGGTCGGGCCGGAGCACGCGTGGCTGCGGGATTCGGGTCGCGCGCGGTATGTGGCGGTCCGCGACCGAGAGGCGCTGTCCGCCTTCCGCTGGTTGGCCGAGGACGAGGGGATCTTGCCGGCCCTCGAACCGGCCCACGCGATCTTCGCGGCGGTCGCGGAAGCGCGCCGGCGGCGTCCGAGCGAGCGGATTGTCGTAACCCTCTCCGGGCGGGGGGACAAAGACCTCGAGGTGGTCCACCGTGCGCTTGGCTGAGGCCCTCCGCCGTCGGCCGGGTCACCCGCCCTTTCTCGTGCCGTACGTGTTGGTCGACCGACGTCGGATCGACGCCCTGCCCCGGACCCTCCGGGCCCTGCGCGACGGCGGAGCCACGGCGGTCGAACTGGGGTTTCCCTTCTCGGACCCCATCGCCGACGGGCCCGTCTTGGAAGCGGCCAGCGGGCGCGCGCTCTCCGAGGGGACGGATTGGGGGGACCTGCTACGGGCCGTACGGCTCAGCTCGCGGCTCCTCCCGACGGCCGTGATGACGTACGCCAATCCGGTCTGGCGTCGAGGTCTCGCCCGAGCGTGCACGGAACTCGCGCGCGCCGGGGCGACGGGGCTGATCGTGCCCGACCTCTCGTGGGAAGAGACGGCCCCGTGGCGGGGGGCCACGCGGCGGGCCGACCTGGACCTGGTATTGTTCGCCGCCCCCGGTACGCCCCGGGCCCGAGCGGAGCGGATCGCCGGGGCGAGCCGCGGCTTCCTCTACCTGGTGTCGCGGTACGGCACCACGGGGGCCGGGGGAGCCCAGTCGGCGGGAGAGCTCCGCCAGCTCGTGTCGGCCGCCCACGCCGCCGCTCCGCGACTGTCG
>JASHXS010000088.1 GCA_030043405.1 Thermoplasmata archaeon
TCGAATCGAAAACCGGGGTGCCGTAGACGCCAGCGGTCTACCGCACGGCCCGGCTCCGCCCCCGGGCCGGTGAGGATGAGGCGGACGTCGGCGCCCGGGGCTAAACTCCGATAGACCCCCGCGAGAAAGCGCGAGAATTCGGCCCCCCGCCCCGGGGGGGTGAGAGAGATGGCCTCGTCGGGGAGGCTTCGTACGAGGCTCGGTAAGGAGGACGGCAGGGCCGGCCAGGAGGTACCCTGGGGGTCGGGTCCGGGGCGGCCCCCAATTCCCGCCCGACGCTCTCTTCCACCCAGCTCGAGCGCCACGGCATAGACGGGCGGGCTCAGCAGTACGCCGACCACGCCCCGGGGCCCAAGCAGGGGAACCGGCTCCGGCCGAACGGGCCAGGCGGCCACTGCCCCGGGTCGCAAGTGGTGGGCCTCCCAGATTCGGCGGACCGTGGTATGGCTGATGCCATACCGCTGGGCCACCCGCCGGCTCGAGGTAGCGCGTGCCGCCTCCGGCCGATTCTCGCGCGCCTGCCGGAGGATGGCATGGACCTTCTCCAGCGCAACGCGGCTCGGGCGGATCGTCGGCGCCCGGGGCTCTGACAGACCCCGGAGCCGGGCGACGAGGAATCGGCGGCGCCATCGGGCGACCGCCAGCCGGCCCAGCCCGACCGCCTGACCGATCGCCAGATCGCTCCCTCCGTCGGCCGCCTGGAGAATGATCCGAGCTCGCTGCGCACGTCGTGGTTGGCTCGCGCGGGCCCGAACCCACCGCTGCAGGATGGCGCGTTCCTCCGCACTCAGTCGGACCCCGGGCGCTACCCGCATGCGCGGCGGGACATCGCCCCACCCTAAAAGAGGGGCTGGCCGCGGGGTCGGCTCATAAGTATGTGTTCCAAAGTTCCAGAGCGGGCCGTGCACATATACCGGATCCCTCGTGGACCCAACATGCCTGCGAAAACGAGTACTCCCCCGAAGAAGAGAGCGAGCGCCGCGCCCACCGCCGCCGAGGTCAGTCCTGGATTGTACGTCGGCGGTTGGGCCGACGCCCTGAACTTCTCCGGTACGAGGTTCTGTGTCCTCGACGAGGCGCCTCCCGACATGCCCGCCGCGACCCACGTGCCCATCTTCGACGAACATTCCGAACAGCCGAACGTACCCAACCTCGAGCGACTCGCGGGTTTGATCTCCCAGGCACGTTCGAAGCGGGAGCCGGTGCTCGTGTTTTGCGGACATGGCGTCCGGCGTTCACCGCTCGCGGTGGCCTGGTACCTCCACCGATCCGAGTCCATCCCGCTGGAGGAGGCGTACGCCCGGATCCGGGTCGCGCGGCCCTTCATCGAACCGGTGCAGAGTTGGGCCAAGGGTTGGAGAGTGCTCGAAGCGGCCGACCGAGGCCGCGCCGCCCCCCGCGCCCACCCGTGATCGAGGAAGTCGACCCCGACGCTGGGTGGGTCGCCCGGCTGTCGGGCGCGTCCGAATCCGCGGTCGCACGTGCCCTCGCCGAGGCACACAGGGAGACTCGGCTGTTCCGGCATCTCGCCGAACGCCATCGTACGGGGGGCCGCAAATTCTACGTCGAGATCGAGGCTCCGTTGGAGTTGTACGCGCTCACCCGCCTCCTCCAGCCCCGACATGTCGTGGAGGTTGGAGTCTCCTCGGGTGTCTCGTCCGCCTACTTCCTGCAGGCGCTCGCGCGGAATGACCGAGGCACCCTCCACTCGGTCGACCTCCCCCGGACCGTTCAGCCCAAGAAGCGCGCGTCACTGGCCAAGACGGTCTCGGCGGGATCTTGGGCCCTTCCGCCCGGAGAGTCCTCGGGCTGGGCCGTCCCCTTCGCCCTGCGAAAGCGATGGGACCTTCGCCTGGGCGACAAGGCGGAGGTACTGCCTCTGCTCGGCGAGGAGCTCGACGAGGTCGGCCTCTTCCTCTACGACGTGCCCCACTCCGACCCCGCGGCCTTCTTCGAGTTCCGATCCCTGGATCCGCGAATGCGATCGGGAGCCGTGGCGCTGGTGGATCACGGGGGCACGACGTCCCAGTGCCCGAGCCTGGCCCGCTGGGCCAGGTCGCGAGGGTCGACGGGCAGCGGGCGCAGTGGGCTCGGCTTGTTCGCCTTCCGGTTCCCTTGAAGGGTTAGACGGCCATCGGTCGGTTCGCGGAGTGCGCCGGGAGGGAGGAGCGCTCGATGGTCGCACTGACGCTCGCGGACGCGGTCCTGATCCTGGCCGCCCTCGCCTTCGCCTGGAGCATCGGCGCCCACTATACCGGGGCCTGTATGGGGATGGCCTACGCGGCCCGGGCCCTCTCCCGGCGTCAGGCGTTGGGATGGATGGCCCTGCTGACCGCCGTGGGGGCGGCCCTCGCCAGTGGCCGGGTCGTGGGCAACATCGGACTCAACCTGGTCGGGGCCCAAACGCTCACGGTGGCCGCGGCCGCCGCCGTCGTGCTCGCGGCGTTCGCGCTCACCTCCGCCTACAACCTCGCCCGCATCCCGACCTCGACGATCCAGATCTTCGTGTTCTGTCTGCTAGGGGTCGCAACGGGCCTCGGGATATCGATCCACTGGGGCAATGTGGTGAACCTGGTCGAGTTGTGGGCCGTCGCACCGGTGGCCGCGCTCGGCTTGGGGTATCTCCTCACCCGAGGACTCTCCCGAGGAGCGCCGGCCCCGTCGAGTTCGGACTCTTCAATCCGCTGGGGACTGCCGGCGACGGGCCTGCTCGTGGTGATGGCCCTGGCCGCGTCGTTCGCGATGGGCGCCAATGATGTGGCGAACGCCACAGCCGTGTTCGTGTCCACGGGGCTGACGGATACGCTCGTGGCGGGCCTCGTCGGGGGCGTCGCCCTGGCCCTCGGGGTCGTGACGTGGGGCGGCCCCCTCCTGTCGCGCGTCGCGTCGGACATCGTCCAGGTCGACCGACCCATGGCGATCGCCGCGCAGGGGGCCCAGGCGATCGTCATCCTCGTGGCCGTCGTCGCGGTCGGTGCCTTCACCTCGATGAACCAGGCCCTGATCGGCGGAATGGCGGGGGCGGGTATCGCTCGGGGCGAGCGGACGATCCGATGGCCGGTGCTCCGGGGCGTCCTCCTGGGGTGGGCGGTCGGGCCGGCTTCCGGATTCGCGGCCGGGCTGGCGGTCGTCCACGGAGCGGCTTTCCTCGGCGTCCCGCTCTAGGTCCGGCGCGGGACGGCTCCGACGAGCCTTAGAGCCGGTGTCGCTGTCGCCTCCCGATGGTCGCCCGGCCCCCTACCGGGAAATTGGTACCCCTCGGCAGCGCTCCGGACGACGCGGTCCGTCTGGCGGTCGCCGCGGTGCAGTACGCCTGTGCTCGAGAGTCCCCGCCCCAGGACCCCACCCCCGTCATCGCGTGGGTGAGCGAGCGGATCCGGGCGGGGACGGTGGAGGGGCGCCTCTATCGGGTCCGGGACCGCCCCGTCGGCGTGGCGATGTGGGAGGGGAATCCGGAGCTCGGGCTCCACCTACGGACCCTCTACCTGGACGAAGGCTACCGGTCGGTCGAGGCGTACGCGGATTTCCTGGAGAAGGTGGGCGTGGAGGCCGGACCGGTCGCGTTCTTGACCGCGGCGTTGCCCAACCTCTCCCCGGAGGAGGTCGAACGTCTCGCGGGAGGGCACGGCTTCGCGCGGTACGGGCGCTCGGAGATGCGCTTCCCGGTCGACACGGCGGTTCCGGACCAACCACCCCCCGCGGGCGTGACGGTCCGCCCGGTACGGCTCGATGACGAACCGTCGGTCGCGGCGGCCCACGCGGCCGCGTTCGGTCGGCACTTTGACTTCTATCTCTTCCGGGGCGACCTCGATCCGGAACGGAGCAGTCTCCTCGAGGTGCACGACATCCTGACCGGCCGGTGGGGGGAATTCCTGCCGTGGGCCTCCTTCCTCGCCGAAGGAGAGAACCACCACGTGATGGGCGGTTGCCTGTTCGTGCGGGCGCCGTACGGACCCCTGCTGGTCAGCTTGTTCGTCGACCCCGCCGCTCAGGGGAAGGGCGTGGGGCGTACCCTGACCGCCGAGAGCCTGAGGGCGCTGCGCGCCCGGGGCGAGTCCGTGATCGCACTCAACGTGACCGAGGGGAACCGCCGGGCCGTCGCGACGTACGAGAAGTTCGGGTTCGTACGGTCGCTGGGCCCCGGGTGGGAGTGGTACTCGACGGAACTCGTACCCGTGGCGCCCGACGGCAGTCCTAGCCGGCCTCCGGTGACGGCGCCGCTGACCGGATCGCGAGCCCCCGCAGGGCCCCGAAACCGGCCAGCATGACGAGGCCGAAGAGCGCCAGCGTCCCCCCCGCCGTGAGATACGTCCCCTGGATCCCGATCTCGTAGGTCAGGGAGCCGCCCGCGTACTGGCCGACCGGCACGAGGGCGTAGCTCCCGACCTCGTCCGCCGAGAAGACGCGGCCCATCATCTCGTCCGGGACCGTGGATTGGATCGTCGAGAGGAACACGGTCGTGAACATGCCGGGGATGATCCCGAAGAGGAAGATGATGGGCAGGGCCAGCCAGATCGAGCGCACGAGGGCGAGCGCGAGCAGCGTCGCCCCGAGGGCACTCGTGAACAGGATCATCGCGAGCCCCGCCCGCGGCTCGAACCGAACCCGCGCGATCAGGACGAACCCCACCGACGCGCCGACGGTCGCGGCCGCGAGCATCGCTCCATACCAGATCCCTTGCGTCATGCCCAGCCAAGACGTCACGTAGAGCGCCAGCTCGACCGTCGCGAGCGCGACCAGGAAGTTGATCACCAGCCCGGCCACCGTGAGCTGCAGGATGGCCCGGTGCTGTCCGATGTACGCGAACCCGGCCCGGGCGTCATGCAGCAGCGAGCGCGCGGGGGTCGTACGCTTTGCCGGTCGCAGGTCCACGTCCAGCGTGGCCAGCGCCACCTGCGTCGCGAAGAACAGCACGAACGGGAGGCCGAGGGCGTACGCCGCAGGACCGACGGTCAGGAGGGCCCCGCCCACGAGCACGCCGGCGGCCGTGACGACCCCGGCGATCGCGTAGATGAGGCCGTTCGCCCGGCCGAGGAGCTCGCGCGGGACGACCCGGGTCACGCTGGTGTTGAAGGCGGGGCGGAAGAGGGTCGAGGAGACGACGATCGCCGCCCAGGTCGGGTACACGAAGAGGACCCACTCGGGCAGGTAGAATCCGGCCGGGCCGGGGATACGGATATGGGTCGTGGGCCCGAGCACGAGGATGACCGTCAGGACCGCGGTGCCGAGCATTCCGAGCAGGTTCACCACTCGCATCAGGTGGCCCCGGTCGTTCCGGTCGGCGAGCGCCCCGGAGAAGAAGGCGCTCAGGAGGGTCGGGACTGTGGAGGAGAGCCCGAGGAACGCGAGGGCGAGCGCGCCATACGTCGCGCGCACGTCGGAGGGATAGGCGACCGTGACCGAGTAGAACAGAACGACCGAAACGGTGGCGGGGGCCGCGAACTGGAGCGCGCCGGCCGTCAGGAACGACGAGAAGGAGCGCTGCTGAAAGAGTTCTACATACCGACCGTTCAGAGGGTCCCCCCTACCGGTGCGCCCGCGACCCAGTGGGGCTCGATAAACTTTCCGCGCACGAGCCGCCGAGACGAAACGCGCATAACCGCCCGGCCCGTCGGCTGGCCCCGGGGCCCCTCGTGCGACTCCTGCACCGCGACGCGACGACCGGACTGCTTCGCCTTCGACTGGAGAGCCCGAGCGACCTCTGGCGCATTGCACGACTCGTGCGTCCGGGCGACCTCGTCGGCGGCTCCACGACCCGGAGGGATCCGGAAGCCCCGGCCGAGGTGCCGGGGGCCGAGCGCACCCGTCGACGGGTGTGGATCGTCGTGCAGGCCGAGCAGGTCGAGTTCCACGGTTTCTCGAAGCACGTCCGGATCACCGGACCGATCCGGGAGGGACCGTTCGACATCGGCCGTCACCACACGCTCGACCTCACCGAGGGCGACGAGGTCACGGTCCTGAAACCGGCCTTGAGCGCCGGTGACCGGGTGCTGCTCGACGAGGGCGTGGCCGGGTCGGGCGAGCCTACGATCCTCGTCGCCGCGGTGGACTGGGGGGACTCCTCCATCGTACGGATCCGTGGCCGCGCGATCGAGCCGGTGGCCGACCTGAAGCGCACGATTGCCGGGAAGCGGTACGAGGGGGGGCAGGGGGAGAAGGACCGGGCGACGTACGTCGGAGAGCTGCTCGAGGTACTGCGTCGGGAGGGGCCGAGCGCGACCGCGGTCCTGGTGGCCGGTCCCGGATTCCTGAAGGAGGCGGTCGCGCACCGGCTCCAGGAGGAGGACCCGAAGGTGGCCGCCAAGGTCAAGGTCTACGCGACGGCCGAGGCCGGTCGCGTCGGCATCCACGAGCTGCTGAAATCGGGCCGCGCGAGCGAGGTCCTCCGCGGCAGCGTGGCCGCCGAGGAGGCCGAGATGGTCGAACAGTTGGTTCGGTCCCTGGCCACCGGGGTCCGGGCGGCCGTCGGTCCGCGCGAGGTCGCCGAAGCCGTCGAGGCCGGGGCGGTCGAGACCCTGCTCGTTCTTGAGACCCACCTGGCGGAGGCCGCCACCCTCACCGTGCTGGACGCGGCCCGAGCCGCGCGGGCCCGGCTATTCATCGTGCGCGAGGAGGGCGAGAGCGGCACGAAGCTCGCCGGCCTCGGCGGCGTCGCCGCCATCCTCCGATATGACTGGGTCAGTCCCTCGCGGGGGACTACGGGATCGCCTGGATCGCCTCGCGCAGCTCCTCGAAGCGGCGCTTGAGGTCCTTGAGCGAGTAGCGGAGCGCCTCGCGGGCGGTGAGCGACCCGTCGGTCTCGAACCGGAGGAAGAAGTCCTCCTCGTCGGGGGTCACCTTGATCGACCCGTGCTCGCACGCCTTCTCGCAGAGCCCGCAGTCGATGCATTTGAGCTCGTCCGTCACGCTGAGCTTGCCGCCCGCGAATTCGAGGATGTTGACGGGGCACGCCGCCGCCGTCCGCTTGAGGCACGCATCCGTGCAGTCGGACTTTCGGGCGATCTTGACGTGCGGCCGCGGGAACATCCCCACCCCGTGGGCGACCTGCCACTTCGCGTGCTCGCGGGCCGAGCCGACGACGGCGGTCGCGTAGGCGAGGAGCGCCTGTCGGGCGCCGAGCCGGACGATGGGTACATTGGGCTCGAGGATGGCGAGGGTGGTGTCTCCGAGGGGGACCAGGTCCTTGGCGTAGACCGTGCAGGGACCCTTGCGGTCGATCGAGTACATCACCTGGCAGTGCGGGCAGCCGGCGCCGTTGCACGTGCACTCGGACTTGCGGCGAAACTCGCCCAGGTCGGTCGGGATGGGCAGGAGGCCCAGTCGGAGCGCGATCGCCTCGTCGAACATGCTCGTGGACGAGTCGTAGTCCTTCCCGGTCGCCTCGTCGCGGATCGGACCGAGATGGAACTCGACGTCCTCGATCGCGAGCTTCGGGACGTCGGCGAGCAGGGTCCGGCGGATGGCGTTCACCTGGGAGGCGGTCGTCCCCTCGAGCTCGACGGAGGTCGAACGGGGTTTCAGTTCCTGGATGGTAACGTCCATGAGCGTCACACGCGGCGACCGCGGCGTCCTCCCTTCGGCTTGGTGCCGTCGTGGGGGACCGGGGTCACGTCCTCGATCCGCTGGATCTTCACGCCTGCGCGGGCCAAGGCTCGGATGGCCGCCTGAGCGCCCGGGCCGGGGGAGCGCGAACGGTTGCCGCCCGGCGCCCGCACGCGGACGTGGAGCGTGTCGTACCCTTTTTCCTTGATCAACGCGGCGATCTGGTCGGCCGCCTTCATCGCGGCGTAGGGGCTCGACTCATCTCGCGCGGCCTTGACGACCATGCCGCCGGTCGCCTTCGCGAGGGTCTCGGAACCGGTGATGTCCGTGACGGTGATGTGGATGTTGTTGTAGCTGGCGTAGATGTGGGCGATGCCGACCTTGACCATGGCCTACGCGCCCCCTTCCACCGGCGGCGCCGGCTCGGGGGCGGAGCGGGCGTTCAGTCGCTCGCGAAGGGCCGCTCGAACGGCGTGATCCTCGTCGGCCAACGGGCTCGTCGGCGAGTAGGAGATCTGGGCCTCCTCCGCGGAGAGGACGAGGTAGCCGGGGCGGGTCACCCGATGATCGCCGATGGAGAAGTGACCGTGAACGATCCACTGGCGGGCCCCGTTCGGAGTGGGCGCCAAGTTGCGGTGGTACACCACCCACTCGAATCGGCGGCGAAGGAGATCTTCGGTCGTGAGCGCGAGGACGTCGTCGATCGTGGGGTTCCCGACGGGTAGGACGCCGAGTCGCGTAAGGCGCGCCAGCAGCTGGGCGGTCTCGCGTTGGGCCTGCGGCTCGCCGGCCCGGAGGCGGGCCTGGAGTTCCCGAGCCTGGCCCCGAATGCCGCGCAGGACCGACTGGGCTTTCCAGAGTTCGCGCTTGTTCTTGAGGCCGTACTTGTCGAGGAGCTTCCGCTCCTCGGCCATCCGCCCGGCCTCCCACGGATGCTTCGGGGTATCGTAGGTCCGACGGAGGAACTTGGGATCGCCCATCGAATCACTCCTTCTTCGCGGGCGCCTTCGCCGGTGCGGCGGCGGCTGCCGCCGGCGCCGCGGCCGGGGCGGCCTCTTCCTTCCCGGCGGCGGCGGCCGCGGCCTTGGCGTCCTTCTTGAGGACGCCCGCGGCCATGCCGGTGCGTCCGTTGGAACGCGTGCGCTGGCCCCGTACCTTCTGGCCCCGCTCGTGGCGGACGCCGCGGTAGCTGCGGACCATTCGCATCACGTTGACGTCATCCCGTCGACGGGTCTCGAGGTCCGGGCCGATGTAGTGGAGCGTCTCCCCGAGCACCGGTTCCCGGGTGTGGTTGACCATCCAGGCCGGCACTTTGGTGGGGAGCGAGTTGAGGGTGGCCTCGATCCCTTCGACCGTCGTCTCCGGCAGGTCGCCGATCAGCTGGTCGGCCGAGACGTTCGCCATGCGGAGGGCGACTTCGGCGAGGCGAAGACCCACGCCCCCGACTCCGGTCAGCGCCAGCGCTGCCGGGCGGGTCCCGTCCAAGTCCGTGTTGGACACGCGTACGATGTAGCGGAAATTGGGGTTGTCACTGACGAACTTCGGGGCCTTCGCCCCCGGGCCCTTCCCCTTGCCCTTACCCTCCTTGGGTTCCTTCGCGTCCTTCCCATCCTTGGAGTCCTTGCCGTCCTTCCCCTTCGCGCCGCCGCGTTCCTTCTTCGACGCCTTTTCGGTCGTGGCCTCCGGCTCGGCGGCGTCGGCGGGCTTGGCCTCGTCGGCCTTCGGCTCCTTCGACTCTTTGGGCGCGGGACTCACTCCCCTGAGGGTACGGAGGCGGGTCTGGAGGACGGACGACCTCCGACGGACCCCTCCTTCCGAGGGTGCGGGCGCCGAGCAGGCCGCCCTTCTTAAGCGCTTCGGCGGCGATTTCGCCCGGGCCAGCGGCGGGGTCCCGTACGACCGCGCCGGGCCTCCCGTCCGCGCCAAGCTGTATCTGGCGGGGCCGTTTCACCCGCGCCGTGCCCCCCGTGCCGGCCGTTTCCGTCATCCTCCCGACGTACAACGAGCGGGCCTCCCTCGAACTGCTGTACCCGGCGCTGGCCGCCGCCCTCACGGGCCTCGCCGCGGAGCTCGTCGTCGTCGATGACGGCTCCCCCGACGGGACGGCGGCGTTCGCCCGGTCGCTGCAGGTGCCGGTCCCGACGCGGGTGGTCGAGCGGGCGGGCAAGCTCGGGCTCGCGTCCGCCGTGGAGGCCGGGTTCGCGGCGGCCCAGGGCGAGACTCTGGTCGTGATGGATGCGGACGGCAGTCACCCGCCCGACGCCCTCCCCGCGCTCGTCGACGCCGTACGGCCGGGACGGGCGGAATTCGCGCTCGGGAGCCGCTGGGTGCCCGGCGGCCGTGCCCCGGGTCTGACGGTTGGCCGCCGAGTGCTATCGGCCGGGGCGGCTCTCCTGGCCCGGCCGCTCGTGACGGTACGCGACCCGATGAGCGGGTTCTTCGCCGTCCGGCGGGACGTCCTGTCGCGTGGCACCCTAGCTCCGATCGGCTACAAGATCGGGTTGGAGGTGCTGGTCAAGTGCCACCCGTCGCCGGTGGTGGAGGTCCCGATCGTGTTCCGGCCCCGCGCGGCGGGCGAGAGCAAACTAGGGCGGGGCGAGATCGGCCACTACCTGCGCCATGTGTTCCGCCTCTATGGCTGGCGTCTCTTCGGGTCGAGGCGCGCCTCGAGCACCCGATAACCCGACCCCCGACCGAGCACTTCGATCGGTCCGGGCCAGTGGGCTTCGAGCCACTCCTGGTAGAACCGGATCCCCTGGGTGCCCTTGCCCACCAGCAGGAGGCGTCCGCCCGGGGCCAGGTGAGCGGCGGCGCCCTCCAGCAGCTCGAGCACGAGCGCTCGGCCCGCCCGATAGGGGGGATTCGAGACGATGAGGTCGAAG
>JASHXS010000089.1 GCA_030043405.1 Thermoplasmata archaeon
CTCGGGTCGTCCGGGTTCATTGGCCGCCGAATCTCAAGGTGCCGGAGGGTCTTCGCGTCCAGCGCGAGTCGTCGGAGCGTGTTCCCCCTCGGCACCAACGGGAGGTGGGGCAGAAGGCGAGGCTCCGTCGCTCGCAGATAGCTCGACAGTCGGCGGTCCGCCTCGAGGAGGCCCTCCGTCCCCGCGAACCCCGCCGCGAACCGCTCGGGAAGCTCCTCCGGGTGCACCGGCCCGGGCGCCCCCTCGAGCCGCGCCGACGGGAATTCCCGTCCGAGCGGCTTGGTCAGCCCGCCGGGCGCCTCGCGGTAGGTCGACCAGATGATCTCCCGGGGCTGGAACGGCGCGAGAGCGGCGATCAATCCCTCGGGGCCCGGGGGGTCCGCGCGCCCGTGGTACCACTCCCCGGTGGTGACGTCCACGGCGGCGTACTCGCCGTCGCCAGCCCGCTCGACGACGGACGCGAGGAAGTTGTGATCGGGCCCTCCCAGGATCCGGTCATCCACGACCGTCCCGGGGGTCACGACCCGGGTCACTTCCCGTCGGACGAGCCCCTTGGCGAACCGGGCGTCCTCGACCTGATCGCAGATCGCGACCTTGAACCCCTTGCGCACGAGCCGACCGAGGTACGAGTCGACCGCGTGGTACGGCACTCCGGCCATCGGGGTGCGGACTCCTTGGGCATCGGCCGAGCGGGCGGTCAGGGTCACGTCGAGCTCGTGCGCGAGGAGACGGGCGTCGTCGCCGAAGGTCTCGTAGAAGTCCCCGACCCGGAAGAGGACCAGATGCCCCGGGTACCGGGACTTGACCCCTTCGTACTGCTCGAGCAGCGGAGTGGAGGCGCTCGCCGACGGCATCGTGCGGCCGGCGAGCGGACCCGCGCTTATAATCGGCACCGGGGGTTCGCGGAACGCGAGAGGACCCGGTGCCGCGTCGTGCGTCCGCAGGGGAACCCAGCCCAATGTACCGGGGCCTGGCGGTCTACTACGACCGGATCTACGCCCGGAAGCCGTACGCCTCCCAGACCGCCCACGTGGTCCGTCTGGCCCGTCGATTCGGTCGGTCCTCCGGACATCGATGGCTGGATGTCGCCTGCGGGACCGGCCGGCACCTGGAGCATCTCCGCCGCCGGTACGAAGTGGTGGGGGTCGACCTGAGCCCGGCGATGCTGCGGGAGGCCCGCCGTCGAGTCCCCGGCGTCCGGCTGGTGCGGGGGGACATGCGGTCGTTCGACCTCCCGGAGCAGTTCGACGTGGTCAGCTGCCTGTTCAGCGCCATCGGGTATCTTCGATCGGAGGGGGAGATCCTCCGCGCGTTCCGGTCGTTCGCCCGTCATTTGGTCCCCGGCGGCGTGATGGTGGTCGAACCTTGGATCGAGCCGACCCGGTACAAGCCGGGGCACGTCGGCCTGGACGTCTACGAGGACGAGACCACCCGGATCGTTCGGGCCAGCTTCTCGGAGCGGCGCGGTGCGTTCGCGCTCCTCCACTTTGACTACCTGATCGGCGAGGCGGGCCGTGGGTTCCGTCACGTGGCCGAGACCGAGGAGCTACGACTGGTCCCGTACGCGCGGCTCCGCCGGCTCGCGGCGCGAGCCGGGTTCGAGGTCCACTGGGTGCCTCCCCGGCCCGGGGTCCGACGCGAACGTGGATGGCTCGTCGGGGTCGCCCCCGGGGGCCGCTGAGGGGGAGATTTGAACTCCCGTGGGGAGACCCCACCAGCTTTCAAGGCTGGCGCCTTGCCGGACTAGGCTACCTCAGCACGGGTCCGAGCGAAGCCGGCGGGAATAAACCCTCCCCGAGGCCCACGGGGGTCCGATGCAGGTGCCGGGAGCCTCGCGGAGGATCGGATCGGTCCACCGTTTCGAACCCGGGCGGGCAGCTTGGAGGGCTGCCATCCTACCACTAGATTACACCTGCGCGGACTCCCGTGGACGAACCGTTGGACGGGGTTCCGTGACTAATGCTTTGCCGTCGCGCCGTGCCCGGCCGGAGCACTCAGGTCGACGAGCGCGACTCGTTCGAGCACGAGGCCCTCCCACGCATCTCGGGGTACGGCGGCCCGTTCTTCGGGGGAGATCCCGAGGCGGTCCAGGAGCGTTTCATCCACGGCCCGAGGGTACGCGGACGGGAAGGGTTCGAGACCCAATCGACCCGCGAGGACCACCGGGTCGAGCGGTCGTTCCGCGACCACCACGACCTCTTCCGAGGCATCCGAAAGGCCGACCTTCGCGAGCGCGCGCGGCAGCTGGTCGTCGCCGGCCACGTAGAGGGCGTACTCCGCCCCCCGGTCCCGGAGTCGCGGTTCTCCGCGGCTCCGCGACCGCCCGAGGTGGGCCCAGGCGGAGAGCAGGTGCCGCTCTCCCGCGATCGAACGCGCGTCGAAGACCGCCACCAGGCTCGTCCCTTCCTGTCCGATGGCCCGGAGCGTCCGTACCAGGTCGGCGGTGGTGGGGCGTCCCGGGGCCGGCCGTCGGGCGCCCGCCGCCTGCAGGGTTCGCTCGCTCGCGGGCGGCAACGGGGCCATCGGTTCACTCCCGCATGAAGGCGAGGAATTGCTCCTTGGTACGGGGCTGAAGCGTGTAGTTCTCTTGGCGTTCCCGTCCGATGGTCGAGGTTGGCGTGGTCCCGTAGTCGTGGCCGGGGAGCACGACCAAGGCGTCGTCCAACGCCAAGAGCCGATGCTGGAGACTGTCGTACAGCTCGCCCGGGTCCCCGCCCGGCAGGTCCGTCCGCCCACACTCGCCCACGAAGAGGGTGTCCCCCGTGGCGACGTGGCCTTCGAAGACGTACAGTACACTGTCCTTGGTGTGGCCCGGCGTATGGACCACTTCGAAATTCATCGAGCCGACCTTGAAGCGATCCCCGTCGTCGACGGGCAGGTCTGGGTTCAGCGGGGCGAGCCGGTGCGCCACGACCTTCGCCTGGGTCCGGGCACGGACCTCCTGGTTCCCCGCCCAGTGGTCCTGGTGGCTGTGGGTGTTCGCGACGTACTCCACCCGGACCCCCCGCACATCGATCGCTTCGAGGACCGGATCGATCCCGTACGAGGGGTCGATCACCACTCCGTGGCCACCTTCTCGGTCGGCCACGAGGTAGGTGAAGTTCAGGTACGGGCCGACCCGGAACTGATCCAAAAGCACGCCGCGGCCGAGCCGGACGCGGTATTTGGGTTGGACGGCGCGGCTAGCCGGACGGGGCCGCCGGCACCGTCCGGCGGCCCGTCACGGCGTCGAGGATCACGCGACCCTCGTGACCCTCCGCGTACCAGTGGGGTAGGTAGATCAACTGCATCGGGCCCAGCCGCACGTCGTCAGCCGAGGGAGGGACCCGCCGGGTCTCGATCACGAGGGCTCCGCCATGTTGCTCCGTATGGTCGACGTGGACCACGTGGTGCCGTCGGATCGTCTCGAGCGCGATGTCGGCGGCGTCATGCGGCGAGAGTTCGGGGGCCACGAACTGGTGGGGCAGGTCCAACGACGTAACGAGTTCGCGCTCGCCCTCCTCCCAGACCTCGCCCCGGCGGGTGACGCCATGC
>JASHXS010000090.1 GCA_030043405.1 Thermoplasmata archaeon
CCTACTCGGGACTGCCCGCCGGATGCGTCAGCGCGAATGTCACGTCCTTGACGTGCACTCCGGTCCGGAACGGGAGCTTTTCGGTGCAGGCGCACGCCGATGACTCGGATGGCGTGAACGTCTCCTCGGCCATCCTATCGCTCAACATCGACCCCACCCTGTACGCCTCCTTCCCCAGTCTGAGCGCCCGAGGCGAAGTAGGGCGGGCCTCCGACTACGCGGCGACCGTCGTGGGCGGAGCTCCTCCCTTGACGTACCTGTGGTCCAGCCTTCCCGCGGGCTGCAGCGGCGTCGCAGCCGCGCTCGAATGCTTGCCCACCCTGGCCGGGGTGTTTCCCCTGCAACTGACGGTGGGGGATGCCGCCGGTGCACGGGTAATGGCCAACCTGACGCTCACGATCGTGCCCGCCCTCGCCGTCACCCTGAACGCGTCGTTGGCCCGGCTCGACCTGGGAGGCAGCGTCTACGCTAACGCGACGATCGTCGGGGGAGCCTCCCCGTACACGATCAACTGGACGAATCCGCCGGATGCCGCGTGCACGGCCACGGAAGCCGGCGAGGTGTGCAGCCCGACGGCCCGAGGCGTTTACCCGGTCTCCGTCACGGTCACCGATGGACTGGGGGCGGTCCAATCGGCCAGCGCGAGCTTCACGGTCGAGGAGGCACTGACCGCCTCGTTTACCGTCTCCGTGATCGACAACTGCTCCGCTCCCTTCCCGGTGGAGTTCACCGCCGCGCCCGACGGGGGGCTGAGCCCGTACTCCTACTCTTGGTCGTTCGGGGACGGGTCGCCATCCGCCAGCACCATGGAGGTCCTCCACTCGTTCGCGGCCGGCGGCAACTACACGGTCCTCCTGGTCGTCACAGATGCGACCGGGGCCACCGTGGAGCGCCAGTCGTATGTGGTGGTGGCCCCGGACCTCTCGGTCTGCCCGGTCCATTCGACGAAAACTCCTCAGAACGCGACGGTGACGTCGGGGAGTGGGGAAACCTGGCTGGTCTGGGTGGGCCTCGCGGTCGTACTCGCCGTGGTCGGCGGTGTCGCCGGGCTCCTCTGGAGCCGCCGTCGCCGTCCGCCGCCCACCCCCGCCGCTCCGACGACGGAGTCCGCCCCGCCGCACGACAGCGAAACGTACGGCACCGACGACGCGCCCCGGACCTATTCATAACGCGCCGCACCGGCGGGGGGCCCCGCGCGCGGTGGGCGCACTAGGCGGCGACGATCTGGACGCTCTCGCCGCCGTGGCGTGTGGCCCGAGGGCGGACCTCGCAGAACAGCGGGGTGTGGTACCCGCCGCCGGTGACCAGCGCGACCCCGACGGGGAGAGACTGGATCATCTCGGTCATGCCGGGCGTCAGACCTTCGATCGACTGGGCGATGGCCTTCAGGTCGAGCGGGTTCGTGACCTGCAGGATCAGCTGGGTGTTGCACTGCGACAGCACGCTCTTGTCGATCCGGGCGGCCCGCTGGGTAACCGCGCACAACCCGAGGCCGAACTTCCGCCCCTCGCTCGCGATGTTCTTCAGGATCCGCGAGCACGTGGCGCTCCCCTGTTGCGGGGCGAAATTGTGGGCCTCCTCGATGACGAGGAACAGCGGGGGGATCTTGCCCTTCTTTCGGTTCTCGAAGAGGGTCGTCGCGATGCGCGCCACGACGAGTTCCTGCACGTCGGGCGCGACCCCACGGAGATTGACCAGCGTCGCCTCTCCCTTCTTGACCAGGTCGTTGAGGCTCGTGCCCTGCGGGCCCAGCAGTTTCGTCTGATCGACGTACTCGAGCCGCTCGGCCATCGTCTCGGCGATGGCGCCCTCTCCGGCTTCCGCCGCCCGGACCAGGTCATGGACAGAGTACTCGGGGTTGGCCGCCGCCACCCGCTCGATCATTTGCTTCAGCGGCGCGAGGAACGACTTCACGTTCGAGAGGCCCATGAACACGAGAAGGTCGCGCGGGTCGATGTTCCGCAGGCTGAACGTGAGCGGCTTGGCGGATGGATTCAGGCTCACGTCCGGCGAGAACTCCTGGATCTGCTTCCCGAACCCCTGCGATTCGACCCCGAACTTCCGGTGCACGCCGTTCGCCTCGGCCGGGACGCGGAGCGACCCGTACTCTCCGTGCGGGTCGATGATGACGCACGTGACCTTGTGGCGCAGGAGTTCCTCGATCAGGACCCCCAGGAGGTAGCTCTTCCCGCCCCCGGTCTTCGCGAGCACGCTCACGTGACGCTGGACCAGTTGGTTGATGTCGAGTTCGACCCGGAGCGAATGATTCCGGAGCAGCCCGACGTAGGCACCCGTGTTCGCGTGGTGCTTCAGGCCGAGGACCTCGGCGATGAGGGGCTCCTCGGCCCGGAACACGTGGGCCCCCGGGCGGAACGGGATGGTCGGGATCTTGACGAGCCCCTGCGCGTCCCGGAATCCGACAATCCGCGCCACCCCGAGCATGCTCTCGTGGAGTTGGGCCTCCTCCGTCGGCTGGAGGGCCCCGGCGTGTTCGAGGTCCAGGTCGCTCTTCCGCTTGAGGTCGTCCAGCTGGCAGAGCACCTTTCCGTGCTGCTCGTCCACGACGGTCAGGTAGTCCCCTCGCTCCACGGGGACCGAGAGACTGAGGTGGAACTGGCCGAGCCCCACGTCGCCAAAGATGCGCCCGACCTCCTCCACGACGCGTTTCATCGGGGGGGTCGGATATTAGCGTGACGCGCCAGATGTAAGGCGCAGTCCGCGTCCGCGGAGCAGTCCTTATATCGGGCCCGATTAGTCGAACGCCGCCCCGACCGAGAGTCCTCCCGTCGGGGATTGGCCTTTGACCGACGCGACCGAAGAACTCGAACGCAAGCGGGCGGAGTCGAACGCTCGGGCGGATGAGCACCGGGCGCGCCGTGACAAACTGAACGCCGAGGCACGGGCCACGGCGGACGAGCGCGGTCGTATCCTAGACGAGCTCCACGCCCGGAGCGCCGAGGCGCAGGACCATCGACGCCATCGGGACCAGCTCAACGCCGACGTCCGGGAGGCGAAGCGGCTGCGCGAGGAGTGGAACCGGAAGCTCCAGGAACTGGGCGACCGTCTCCAGGAACTGAAGCGCACCCGCGCCGCTCCCCGCCCCGGAGCCGTGCCCGTCTGGCGGCTCCGCAAGGAACTGAAAGAACTAGAATTCCGTCACATGACGACGGCCCTCACGGGCGACCAGGAGAAGCGGCTTATCGAGGAGATGAAGCGCCTCGAGGCCGCGATCCGGGAGCAGGACGACCAGCTTCGACAGGACCCCGAGGTCGACGCGACCCTGAAGGCGTTCCAGGAAGCCCGGGACGAGGCCGAGAAGCACCATGCGGCGGTGGGCCAGCTCGCCGAGGACGCCCAACGCGAGCACGAGTCGATGGTGGGCCTGTACGAGGCGGTCGATGAGCTGCGGCGCCAGGCGGACGAGATCCAGGCCAAATTGATCGAAGTGAAGACGGCCGCGGACGAGGCGCACCGCGCCCACATCGCGGCCATCGAAGAGGTCCGGGACATCGAGAAGATGCTGTACGCCGCCCGCGGGGGCCGCGCCCCGGCCAGCTGGGCGGACGCCGAACCCCCTCGGGAGGAGGATTTCCTCGCCCGGCTGAAGAAGGGCGAGAAGGTCTCCACCGAGGACCTCATGGAACTCCAGAAGACGGGCCGCGGGTAGCGCGGCGCGCTCGGCTCAGTTCGACGCCGACGAGCCGTGGGTGAACCAGGCCCCGGTGTCGGCCGAGAGGCGGGGCGCCCCCGCCGGAGGCGGCACCTCGACCGGCTCGGGGCCCCGGGCGGCGTGGACCACGCCGTGCCGGTCGAGCGCGTACGGTCCGTAATTGTGCTTGTAGACGCGCATCCGGTCGAAACCGGCGGCGCGGAGGCCCTGGGTGAGGGCGGCCACGCTGCTCCCGACGCCCAACCCGGTGTGATACTCCACCTGCACTCGGTCGAATGCGGAGATCGCGGGCTGCTGCGCGATCTGGAATTCGCAGCCCTTGCAGTCACACTTCAGGAGGAAGACCCGGGGCTGGCCGACTTCGCGGAGGAGCGTGGCGATCGAGACGGATCGGACTCGAACGGGCTGTCCGCCGTCCGCGTACATCCCCGACCCGCCACGTAGGCCGGCGCGGAACGTGATCTCGCCGTCCTCCCCGACGGCTTCCTGGTGGGGGTGCACCCGAGCGGCGACCTCGGGGTTCAGCGCGAGGTTCCGCAGCATCAGGGCATACGTCGCCGGATCGGGTTCATACGCCTCCACGGTCGCCCCGAGGGAGGCAAAGTAGAGAGCCGTGTCCCCGACATTCGCCCCCGCGTCCACGACGGTCCGACCCGTCAGGTCGAACGCCTCGAAGTGGATGTCGTACAGAAAGGTCTCCGAGAAGATCACGCTCTGGACCGAGTCGAGGGCGAAGCGGAGTCCGCTCGGAGTCGTGAGCGCACCCCCCGGGAGGTCGACGATCCAGTCCGACGGCTTGCCGCGGCCCGGTGCGGCGAACCGGGCGCCGGACGCCCCGAGCAGCGCCAGCTCGGTGGCCAGCCGGCGGGTCACGGCGGGCCCTTCGAGGACGAACCCGTTCCGGAAGCGAACCGGAGTCGGCCGGTTGAAGAGCGCCCAGCGCAGCGCCGTGCCAGGGGTTACCACGTCCCCGAGCGAACGGACAAGGTCGAACCGCCCGACCGCCCAGGCCTTTGCGGAACCGCCCTGGTCGTCGGACATGGGGGACTCGAACCGGCTGCGGACACGGACCTCCCTTGAAAACGGTTCCGAGAACCCGGCAGCGGCGACGAGCGGGGGCCTGAGCGGACCGATGTCGCGGACGGCCGCCGACGTCCCCGGTGTCGTCGCCCCGGCCGTTTCGCGACGGCCCGCGTCAGTCCCGCCGGCAACCTATATACCGCAAGAACGGTCCTGCCGTCCGGATGCGCCAGGTCAAGCTCGACCAGGAAGAGATTCGCCAGATCAAGGAGCTTTACGAAGGCGTGATGTCCCACGCCTGTCACGGCCTGTTCTTCAAGGAAGGCTCAGTCCTCGGGGCCGCGATGGCCGAGACGGCGCTCAAGGACCGGGCCCACTACTTCGACCGGGCCGGCGCCCAGTTGAAGGAACGCGGTTGGGTCGAAGAAGTGACCTTTTCAGACCACGAAGTGGTCGTCAAGGGGTCGATCGAAGTCGCCCCGAGCGACATTCCTACCTGCCACCGGCTCCGGGGAATCTTGCGCGAGTTCTACGAACGTTTTAAGGGGGGGCGAGTTAAATGCACAGAGGAGATGTGTACGAGCACTGGCCACCCCGAGTGTCGATTCCACGTAGAGGAAGTCTAGGAGGGGGGTCAGTCGCATGATGGCAACCGGGAACGTCGGCACGGTGATCAAGGACCTCAAGACCCGGATCTCGGGGACCGCCACCGCGCTCGTCTCTCGAGACGGGCTGGTCCTGTATGCGGATGTCCCGCCCGGGGTCTACACGGAAACGTTCGCGATCATGTGCGCCACGATCCTCGGCGCCGCCGCCACCGCGAACACGGAGCTGAACCGCTCTCCTCCGGAACGCATCGTCATCGAGGGGAACGACTCCAAGACGATCATCGTCGGCAGCGGCAAGAAGGCCCTCCTGGTGGCCGTCGTCGATCGGACGGCCGACACCCCGAAGGTCATCGAGGAGGTCGGCAAGGTGGCCGAGCTCCTCAAGGCCAACTAGCGGCCCGGCACGTCCGACGGCCCGCGTTCTTCCCGGGCGCCCGCCATCCGTTGCTGGGCCCGCGGCGTCCGATCGAGGCGGCGCCCGCCGCCGGTCACCACCCGAAAGGTGTACCCCGCCATCGCGGCGCTGAACCGTGCCCAAGCGATCGGCGTACGCTGGCCCTTGAGCAGCCGCCGGATCCGGTAGCGCCCCCACAGATTCCCCTGCTTCTCGGTCAGCTGCTTACGCCCGTAGCCGTTCCAGAACGCCTGGTAGAGGAACCGGATGAACGTCGTCCGGACGTGATGGTAGACGAGGGCGGTAGGCTCGTAGCGGATGGACGCCCCGCCCTCCACGGCC
>JASHXS010000091.1 GCA_030043405.1 Thermoplasmata archaeon
GACGGGTCGATCGGGCCGGCGGACCTGATGAATCTCTCGATCTCCCTCGACCACCGGGTCCTCGACGGTATCGAGGGGGCCCAGTTCCTGGCGACGGTCAAGTCGTACCTCGAGGACCCGCACCAGCTGTTCGCCGAGATGGCGTGACCTGAGGTCCGTCCGCGCGCCACGGAGCGGAGGAACGCATGTCGTCCTCGTTGTCCGTGGAGCCGCTACCCTACGCACCAGACGAAGTGGCGCGGGCCCTCGGCCCCGACTGGCAACAGACGCTCTTGGCGGCGATGCGCTGGATGACCCTGGGTCGGGCGCTCGACGCCCGGATGCAGGAACTCCAACGGCAGGGCCGCGTCGGGTTCTACGGGGCGGCCACGGGGCAAGAAGCGGTCACCGTCGCCGCGGGACTCGTCACACGACCCGAAGACTGGATCCTGCCCGGCCTGCGGGAACAGCTGCTCGCGCTGGTCCGGGGCCATTCCCTGGTCACGTACGCGCACCACCTCTTCGCGGACGACCTCGACCCGGCCCGGGGCCGGAACATGCCTTGCCACCCGACCGCCTCGGAGGTTCACTACGTCTCGATGTCGTCCGTCATCGGCACCCAGATCTCGCACGCCGTCGGAGTCGCCTACGGCCTCAAACTGCGACACGACCCCGGGGTCGCGCTCGCCTTCTTCGGAGATGGCGCGACGAGTGCGAACGATTTCCACGCTGGGCTCAACTTCGGGGCCGTGTGGAAACTCCCGATGGTGTTCTGTTGCACCAACAACCAGTGGGCGATCTCACTCCCCGTGGAGCGGCAGACGGCGGCGCCGACGCTCGCCTCGAAGTCGGCGGCGTATGGGATCCCCGGGCAGCGGGTGGATGGCACCGACTTCGTCGCCGTCTACGCCGCCTTGGGGACCGCGCTCGCGCGGGCCCGAGCCGGGCAAGGACCCTCCTTCCTCGAACTCGTCGCCTATCGAATGACACCTCACTCCAGTTCCGACGACCCGCTCCGGTACCAGCCCAAGGACTGGGCGGACCGGGCGCGCGCACACGACCCGGTCGAACGACTCGCCGCCTGGATGTCCGCGCAGAAGCTGATGACGCCGGACCGGCGCACCGCGCTCGCGGCCGAGGCGGACGCGGAGGTCCGGGCCGCGATCGGGACCGCGGAGGCGGCGCCGCCCCCGGCGCCGGCTTCCCTGACCGAAGACGTCTACTCCCGGACGGGTTCCCCGCGGGCGGAGTGAGTCCAGATGGCCGGTACGTACGCGCGGTCGACCCAGGTGCTCGTGCTAGGCGGAGGCCCCGGGGGATACATGGCCGCCATCCGGGCCGGCCAGCTCGGAAAGAAGGTACTCGTGGTCGAGAAGAGCGAGCTCGGGGGGGAGTGCTTGAATCGGGGTTGTATCCCATCGAAGGCGCTCATCCACGCCTCCTTGCTCTACCATCACCTTCGAACGGAGGGACCGGAGATCGGGGTCAACGCACCGGGCGCATCCTTCGACCTCGGGAAGAGCGTCCAGTGGAAGGCGAGCGTCGTCCAGAAGGAGCGGGACGGCGTCGCGAGCCTCCTCAAGAGCGCCGGGGCGGCCGTCCTCCGCGGCGAGGGACGGTTCACCGGACCGCGGACGGCAGACCTCGCGGCGCCGGACGGTGGCCACGAACGGATCGACTTCGAGCAGGCCATCATCGCGACGGGAGCCGTGCACGCCGTCCTGAAGGGTTTCGAGACGGATGGGAAGACCGTTGTGAATGCGTGGGAGTTGCTCGATGCCACCACCCTGCCCAAGTCCATGATCGTCCTGGGCGGCGGGGTGAGCGGTTGCGAACTCGGGGAGTTCCTGGCCCGGGTCGGAGTGGAGGTGACGATCGTCGAGCTGCTCCCCCAGCTCTTGCCGGGGCTCGACAGCGACCTCTCCCGAGAACTGACGGGGGCACTGGAACGGCTCGGGGTCAAGGTACGGGTGGGGACCAAGGCCACCCAGCTCACCCGGACAGCGGCCGGAGTCGAGCTCCGCGTGGAGTCGGGCGCCGGCTCGGAGGTCCTGGCCGCTGAGCGGCTGTTCGTCACGGTGGGCAAGCGGCCGGCGAGCCGCGAGCTCGGCCTGGACGACGCGGGGGTCGTCACCGACCCGAAGACCGGGTTCATCCCGGTGGACGACCAGATGCGGACGAACCAGTCCCACATCTTCGCCGTCGGGGACGTGGCGCGTCCTCCCATGCTGGCCCACAAGGCCTACCGAGAAGGGGTCGTCGCAGCCGAGGCGATCGCGGGGCTCCCGACCCGGTACCAGTTCCAGGCCATGCCCTCCGTCGTCTTCACGACGCCGGAGCTGGCGAGCGTCGGGTGGAACCGGGCCGAGGCGGAGAGTCGGGGACACAAGCCCCGGGACGTCCGGTTCCCCCTCGCCGCGCTCGGGCGGGCCCATGCGAACCATGCGACCGGTGGTTGGGTCAAGCTCGTGGGCGATGACGCGACGGGGCTGGTGCTCGGCGCCCACGCGGCGGGAGAAAGCGCCGGGGAGTACATCACCGAAATCTCGCTCGCGATCGAGATGGGGGCCACCGTACGGGACCTGTCCTTGACCATCCATCCCCATCCGACCTTTTCGGAGGCCGTCCAGGAAGCGGCCCTGCTCTGGCTGGGGGAGCCGATGCACGTCGCGCGGAGGCGGGTCGATGCTCCGGCTCGTTGACTGGGGAACCCGGGATTACCAAGAGTCCCTGAGCGCGATGCGCGCGATGGTCCGTGCTCGCCGAGCGGGCGAGGTACCGGACACGTTGATCCTGGTCGAGCATCCTCCGGTCGTCACGGTAGGGGTCGAGGGCGACGACGGGGCGGCGGCCCGGAGCGGCCTGCCGGTCATCGCGGTCGAACGCGGGGGCAAGGCCACCTACCACGGACCGGGCCAGCTGGTCGCGTATCCGGTGATCGACCTGGCTCCTCGGGGCCGCGATGTTCGCGCCTTCGTCCGGTTGGTGGAAGAGGCCGCGGTCGCCACGATCGGCGAGTTCGGGGTCGCCGGCCAGCACGTCTCGGGGCGTCGGGGGGTCTGGGTCGACGGTCGGAGGAAGGTCGCGTCGGTCGGGGTCGCGGTCGAAGGCTGGGTCACGTTCCACGGGCTCGCCCTCAACGTCGACGTCGACCTGGCCCCGTTCGAGCAGTTCCACCCCTGTGGGTTCGAAGGCCCGGTCATGACCTCGCTCGCACGGGAGCTCGGCCGCGCCGTGACCGTGCGCAAGGTGAAGCCGGTCTTCGAGCGACACTTCCGGGCCCTCTACGGCCGGGCTCCTCGGGTCGAACCGGCCTCGGTCAGGCCGGTCCCCCCCGTCGGGTCCGGGGCTCCGGCATGAACCCGGAGGGGACCGGGTCGCGTCGGCCCCTCCTGTTGCTGGTCGGGGGCGGCACCGGGCTCGTGGGCCGGGCGCTGCTCGAAGAGCTGGGGCCCGATCACCAGATCCGCTCGGTCCACCGAGCCCCGTCGGCCCGCGAACTCAGCCTCGGTATCGATTGCATCCGGGCCGATGTCACGCTCGTGCGGGACTGGGGGCCGATCCTCGAGGACGTCGACATCGTGGTGAATGTCGCCTGGTACCGGCAGGGGAGTGACCGCCGCTTCCGTCCGCTCGCGGAAGGACTGACCCGACTGATCAAGGCCGCGGAGGCCCGACGCATCCACCGGTTCGTCCAGCTGAGCGTTCCGACGGCCCCGCCGGACATCGAGGCTCACCTCCCGTACATGGTCCGAAAACGGGAGGTCGACCGGGCGCTGGCCGAGAGCCAGCTCGACTTCTCGATCATCTGCCCTACGATGTTGTACGGGCCGGGCGACAAGCTCCTGACCGTCCTGCTCCGGACCGCGGCCCGGTGGCACCGCCTCCCGATGTTCGGCGACGGCCAGTACCACGTCAGCCCCCTCGCCGTGCGAGACCTGGCCCGCATCGTGCGCCGGGAGCTCTCCTTCGGCGGGCGAACTTCGGTCCGGGCTGGCGGCCCGGTGGCCTGGAAGTATCGCGACCTGACCGACCTCGTGTTCACCGCGATCCAGCGTCCCCCGCGGTACCTCCAGCTGACCCCGCGGGGCGGGATGCGACTCGCTCGCCTCCTCGAAGTCTTCGGCTCGTCGCTCCTCTACCCGTACGAAGTGGAGTGGCTCGTGTCCGACCGACTGGGACTGCCCCCGTACGTCGGGCTGGACCGTCCGCTGGAACACGTCGAGGTTTTCGTCCGCGAAGAAGCGCAGCGGCTGGCGCCCGCTCGGCGGGGGTCGGGCGGCCACGAACCCCCTCGCGTGCGAGGGTGAGGGCCGGCCGCGCCCGGCGTTAAATTCGGGCAGCGAGTCGTGGGCTCCGGATGTCCGAGCCCCGCCAGTACCGTGCCCTCTCCCTGGACCTCTGGTTCACGAGCCTGTCGTATGCGGAGGATCGCGACAACCAGTGGCAGGAGGATCGACAAGCCCTGCTCGTCGACCTGCTCCGAACCCCGAGGGGCGGTTCGTACACCCCCGCGGAAATCGACGACGCCCTGAGCGAGGTCCGACAGCGCCTCTCCCGCGCGGGCCAACGTCTCGAGATGGTCGACCCGGAGCGGGTGCTCACCCAGGTGGCGGGGGCGCTGGGGGGTTCGCTGCGGATCCCCGCGAATGAGGCGGGCCGGGCGTACTCCGAGGTCGGTCTGGACCGGCATCCGCCCGTTGTGAACCCGGAGATGATCCGGCTCGTCCGCGGCCTGGAGGGCTGGGGTATCCCGAGCCTCTGCATCACCAACACCGCCCGGCGGGGGGCGACGTGGGGCGCGTTCCTCGAGTCCAACGGAGCCCCTCGCTTCCGCACGATCGTCACTTCCTGCGAGTTCGGCCGCGCCAAGCCCGACCCCGAGATCTTTCACGAAGCCTCCCGTCGCGTGGACGTGCCGCCGGAGCAGATCCTCCATGTGGGGGATCGCTGGGAGCTCGATGTCGAGGGGGCCCGCGCGGCCGGATGTGGGGCCGTGCTCTACCGGGGGCTCTGGGCAGCGTATCCGGCCGGCCCTGAGAGCCTGCCGCCGCCCCCTTTCCCGATCCCGGACGACGTCCCCGTCATCGATTCGCTGGACGAGCTCCTGGAACCGAGCCTCTGGCAACGGGGCCGGAGCTCGTCGCCGTGAGCACGGATGGTACCCGTCAGGGGTAGGTTTAAGGCGGGGCCTTTCCATTCGACACGCGATGGAAGCGGTGGACCTCAGCCGACGCCTAACGGATTTCAGTCACGTCGCGAGCGAAGTGCTCCGGGACGTCCCCGAGGTGACCGAGCAGCAGATCCGCCACTGGATCGTGAATCCGTTCCTGGTCTCCCTCGGCTGGGACCTGGACGACAAGAAGGAGGTCTACCTGGACTTCCCGGTCAAGTCCGGCGAGGGCCACGTGGATTACGCCCTCTTCAATGCCGACGGCCAGCCCCGCCTCTTCCTCGACGTCCGGGAGCGGACCGCGAACGTCACCGAGATCGGCGACAGCGCGGGACAAGCCAAGCAGGCGAAGGTGCCCCTCGTCCTCCTCACGAACGGCAAGGAGTTCTCGCTCTGGCATGTCGCGGCGGACGAACCACCGGCGCCGCTCTTCCTGCTCTCGCTCAAGGAACTCTCCGACAACTCCGAGAGCCTCCTGGGCCTGACGGCGGAGTACCGGCTGAGCGAGACGGGCATCGAGCAGTTGCGGCGCAGTGCGATCCGGCTCGCCGTCCTCCAGATGCTGGAGGAGAACACGGAGAAGACGTTCGACGCCCTGGTCGGCTGGGTGCGATCCCAGGTGGCCCCGGGCGCCCTGGACGAGACCACGGAGCAGGCGATCCGGGATGCCACGATGCTCTGGCTCACCGAGGAGCACCTCACGATGCCTGGGTTCCTTCCCGCCGACGGGAAGCGCCCCGTCGAGCTCCGCCCCACGACGCCCAAGGACTGGGAGGCCTTCCCCCGAGGCCCTGCGGGTACGTTCCAGTACAAGTACGACAGTGCCAAGATCCTCGACCTCCGGCAGGGTCCGAAGGAGGTTCGAGAGCAGCTCCGCAACCAGGGGCTCCGAGCGCCCACGGCGACGAGTTTCGGCGGGTTCTACCACGCCCTGCGATCCCGCGCAGGGCTCGGCGCACCGGCCTAGGCCGTCGCGTCAGTTCCGCATCAACAGGTGGCTGTCCCCGAACTCGTGCCACAGGTAGCCGCCGGCGATCGCGGCGGCGTACGCCCGGGTGAGCCGTTCGCGGCCGACCAACCCTTCGAGCAGGGCCAGGTGCGTCGACGTGGCCGTGTGGAATCCCGTGATGATCCCGTCCACGGAACGGATGGGTCGATCCGGAGAAATGTACAGTCGAGTGAACCCGCGCGCCGCTCGGACCCCGCCACAGTCCCAGGCACTCTCGAGGGCCCGTACGACCGTCGTCCCGACGGCGATGACCCGGCCGCCCTGGGCACGGGCGCCGGCGATGGCGGCGGCCGTCGCAGCGGGGACCTGGAAAGGCTCGGGATAGATGGGTACCTGACCCGGGAAGGACTCGTCGATCTCCAGGCTCGAAACGCCGGCGTGTAGGAGGATCGGAGCGAATCGGACGCCGTACCTCTCCAGCTCCTCCCGCAGCCGGAGGGAGAAGGGCCGACCCGCACTCGGCATCTCGGCGCTCCCCGGCACGCGCGCGAAGATGGTCTGGTACGTTTCGAGCGGGTATTCGCGAGCGAGGTAGCCATACCGGATCGGTCGGCCACGGGCCTGGAGGACCGGCGTGAGATCCGCCTCCACCCGGAGGAACCCCAATCGTGGGATGCCGGGAAAAGGGGCGACCCAACGCGCAGGCACGCCGGCGACCGAGAGCGGATCACCAGGCTGGAGGGGAAGGGGTCCGGGGCGAGAGGCGCCCCATCGCGGTTCCGCGAGCCAGAGGTCGGCGCCGTACTCCGTCGAGAGGCTCAGCCGGAAGTCCCCCAGGGGTCCGCTCGCCGGGACGCTGGCGGGGATCGTCGCGCTCTCGTTGACGACCAGGAGGTCGCCCGGTCGCAGCAGTCCGGGGAGGTCGCGGAACCGGCGATCAGACTCGTGGGCCCCCGTGGAGACGAGCAACCGCACCTCGTCGCGGGCGAGGCCGCGGTCCTCGGGAGTCCGGTCTGCCTCGGGCACGGGCGGCAGGTCCCACGGCCGGGTCGCGATCATGCCGGCAGCTCCCAGCGTTCGTCCTGGGCGCGGAAACGGTGGCCGGACACCGCCGTCGGGTCCTGGTGAAGGAACCACGCCCAGAACGGGAGCGTGATTGCTGG
>JASHXS010000092.1 GCA_030043405.1 Thermoplasmata archaeon
TCCTGTCGCGGAACGACCTCCAGCTCGGCCGCGGCGAGACGATCGCGGACACCGCCCGGGTCCTCTCCCGTTACGTCGACGGGATCGCCTACCGAGCGTACCACCACGCCGACGAGGTCGAGCTCGCGCGCCACGCCACGATTCCCGTGATCAACGCGCTGGACGACGCCGAGCACCCGTGCGAGATCGTGGGGGACTTACTGACCCTGCGGGAGCGCTGGAAGGGGAAGTTCCGGGGGCGTCGCCTCGCCTGGATCGGGGACGGCAACAACGTGCTGCACTCGCTGCTCCTGGGAGCGGCGGCGGTGGGACTGGATCTTTCCGTGGCCACCCCCGCCGGCTACGCCCCCCGGCCCGAGTACGTCGCCGGGGCTCGGGCCCTGGCGAAGAAGTCGGGAAGCCAGATCACGATCGGCAACGACCCCCAGGACGCCGCTCGCGGCGCGGACGCGCTCTACACGGACGTCTGGGTGTCGATGGGCGACGAAGCCGAGAAAGAGGCGCGGCACGCGGCCTTCCAGGGCTTTCAGGTGAACCCGGCCCTGTTGGGGCTCGCCGCCCCCGGGGCCTGGGTGCTCCACGACCTCCCCGCCCACCGGGGCGAAGAGATCACCGACGAGATGCTGGACGGTCCTCGGTCGGCCGTCTGGGACCAGGCAGAGAACCGGCTGCACGCGCAGAAGGCGCTGCTCGAACTCTTCCTGAAGGGACGGCGTCGGTAAGCGCGCTGGAACCGATCAGGCCGGGGCGGCGGGGTCGGCGCGCAGTCGGGTCTTCAGCAGGCGCTCGATCTTGCGGACCAGCGCGTCGGGTGGGTGGAGCCCTCCGCTCTCGAGCTTCAGGACGACCGACTTCTTCTCGTTCAACTTCTTCCCGAGGTCCTCCGGGGTCCATCCGAGCGCCTCCCGCGCGACACGGACCCGCTTGAACCAGTCCGGGGCGAGCTCGAGTTCACCGATCTCCGTGTAGAGGTCTCGCTCCTCCATCCGTCGACCCCCGCCGGCGGTCCGGGTCGCGGGAGCGCCGTAGGTGTTGGACGGTCGGGGCCCGCCGGCGGACGGGGGAGTCGGGACCGGGTCGACCCGCGTCCCGAACTTCTCGCACTCGGGCCCCACCGACAGGATCGTCCCCTCGATGCGGACCCGGGCCGTGAGCTCGACTTCCTTGCCACACATTTCGCACAACATAGCCACCTCTACGTCCGGCCCCCGGGACGCGTCCGGCGCCGGGCTTCCATCCGAGCACGGCCCTCCTCAAAGCGGCGACGCTCGTCGGCGCTCTCCAGGATCAGCGACGGGACCGACGTCGGTCGGAGCTCCGCGTCGACCGCGACCATCGTGACGTACGCCTCGGCGACGGGCGTGGACGTTCCGCCGACCACGGCCTCCGCCCGTACGCGGACCCACACCTCCATCGAGCTGCGGCCGACGAACGTGAGCTGCGCCTCGAAGTCCACGACCTCGCCCACGTGCACCGGGGCGAGGAAGTCGACGCGGTCGAACGACGCGGTGACGCACTGGGTACCCGCGTGCCGAGACGCCGTGATATACGCGACCCGGTCGACCTCCTCCAGGATCGCACCGCCGAAGACATTGCCGGTGAAGTTGGCATCGGTCGGGAGCATGAGGCGGACGACGGTCGCCCGGCTCTTGGCGACCGTGCAGCCCAGAGGATCCGCCACCCCGACAACCCCGCGAACGGAACCCGGAACGGTGCGGGCGCTAAATCGGTTGGGGACGGCGCCTCGGCGACCGTTCCACCATCCCCCGCGCCGGCTTATGTTTCGCCCCTCGCTCGCGGGAACGAGGTCCTATGCCGAAGCGATCCACCCCGAAGAAGCGCGCCGCCCGGAAGTCCCCTGCGAAGTCGACCCGGTCGAGCAAACCGTCGAAGGGAATCCCCCACTTTCTCAGCGTCGCGGTCGTGGTGTCGGACCGGAACAACGCCGTGGCCTGGTACACCGAAAAGTTCGGGCTGGACGTCGTAGACGACATGGACCACTGGCAGACGGTGGGTCGGAAGGGGGCTCCCGGGCTCCTCCACCTGTGCCAGGTGACCGAGTACGACGCCGACGGGAAGCTCGAGCCCGGCAACAGTGGCAACGCGTTCACCCTGCCCGGGGATTTCCAGGCGGCCTGTCAGGCGCTCATGGACCGGGGCGTGGAGTTCACGACCCCGCCCACCAAGTTCGACTGGGGCTGGGGGGCCACGGTCCGCGACCCGGACGGGAATGAGATCTACCTGACGCCGGGGGCCTAAGCGACCGCGCCCCCGCACGTTCCCGGGCTCGCGTGGCCCCGACCGGGCCGCGCGAGACCTTCTCTCGGCGGTGCGCCGAGACAACACCTAAATAGGGGCACCTTTTGGGCGCGCCCGGAGCCCATCGATGGCAAACAAGCCCCATCTCAATATCGTCTTCATTGGCCACGTCGACCACGGGAAGTCCACCACCGTCGGACGCCTCCTCCTGGACACCGGGGTCATCCGGCAGGAGGAGATCGACAAGTACCGGGCGGAGGCCGAGGCGAAGGGCAAGGCGACGTTCGAGTTCGCCTGGGTGATGGACGACCTCAAGGAGGAGCGCGAGCGCGGCGTCACGATCGACATCGCGCACCGCCGCTTTGACACCCAGAAGTACTACTTCACCATCATCGACGCCCCCGGGCACCGCGACTTCGTCAAGAACATGATCACCGGGACGAGCCAGGCCGACGGGGCCGTGCTCGTCTGTTCGGCGGCGGAAGGGGTCCAGGAGCAGACCCGGGAGCACATCTTCCTGTCGCGAACGCTCGGGATCACCCAGATGATCTGCGCGGTCAACAAGATGGACCGCCAGGAAGTCAACTACTCCGAGGCGAAGTTCAACGAGATGAAGGAGGACCTCACGAAGCTCCTCAAGAACGTGGGATTCAAGGTCGACACGCAGGTCGTCTTCATCCCGATCTCCGCCTTCAAGGACGACAACATCAACAAGGCGAGCCCGAACATGGCCTGGTTCAAGGGCCCGACGCTCCTCCAGGCGCTCGACAACCTGAAGGTACCCGAGAAGCCCACCGGGAAGCCCCTGCGGCTCCCGGTCCAGGATGTCTACACCATCACGGGGATCGGCACGGTGCCGGTCGGGCGCGTCGAAACCGGCCTCCTGAAGGTCGGCGAGAAGATCATCTTCCTGCCCTCGGGCAAGTCGGGGGAGGTCAAGTCGATCGAGATGCACCACGAAGCGGTCACCCAGGCAGAGCCGGGCGACAACGTGGGCTTCAACGTCCGCGGGATCGACAAGAACGACATCCGGCGCGGCGACGTGGCCGGCCCGGCCGCCAACCCCCCGACGGTCGTGGACAGTTTCATCGCCAACATCCAGGTGCTGAACCACCCGAGCGTCATCACGGTCGGGTACACGCCGGTGTTCCACGCCCACACGGCGCAGGTCGCCTGCGAGTTCACGGAACTCCAGAAGCGCCTCGACCCGAAGACGGGCCAGGTCGCGGAGGAGAACCCCCAGACCCTCAAGACGGGGGACGCGGCGGTCGTCAAGATCACCCCGAAGCGACCGCTCGTGATGGAGAAGTACAAGGAGTTCCCCCAGCTGGGCCGCTTCGCGGTCCGGGACATGGGCCAGACCGTGGCCGCCGGGGTCGTCGTCGA
>JASHXS010000093.1 GCA_030043405.1 Thermoplasmata archaeon
GAGCGACTGGACCGCCTGCATATCGTGCGCACCACCCGGGCGGTGGCCGCGGGGCCGATCGAGACCGGGGACGCGGTCACGCTCGAGATCGTCGAGGGCAGCCTGACGGCTCGACCCGGACCGGGCACCGGTTCCCGGGGACGAGCGCACTCCTCAGCCCGGGGCGGCGAGCTGGTCGAGGTTGGAGAACTGCAGGGGATTGTGCCGCTGCCCGTCGGACACCTCCGGGTGCTCGCCGTCCCTTCGGACCTTCTGCTGGCGCGCACCACGCCGGCGTCCGTCCGCCGGACGGTCTCCGAGGCTCCGCCGGGTCTGCTCCTGGCGTTCGGCCTAGAAGCGTACCACGTCGTGCAACGGGCCCTGCCGACGCGACCGTTCGTACGGTTCGGGGTGGCGGCGGCGATCTCCGAAGCGACCCGGTTGGGGGTCGACTGCACCCTCGTGGTCGTCGACCGGGACTTGCCCCGGGTCTTTGAGCAGCTGGAGGGACCCGACGTGCCGCCCCTCGACTTTCTACCGCTCGGGCGACCCGGACCCCGACGTCGGAAGGGTCGGCGTCGCTAGCACGCGCTCGACCGCCGCGACGACCTCGGCTGGTCCTTCGACGGGGACTGCTCCCTCGGCCACGAGGGCCTCGCGGAGGATGGTGGCCGCGCCCCCCGCGAACTCGATGGTACGACTCGGGGGAACCGCCATGAGGAAGGTAGGCACGCGCGGCACGAGCGGACGCACGTCCTCGAGATTCGCCAGATTCGACGGCCCCACCGCGAAGGGCGCCACGACGATGGTCCGGGCTTCCGCGAGGAGCACGCGGTGACGGGTCCGGACTTCCTCGCCCAACGGCGCGAAGGGGGCTTCGACTGCGGCGACCACGCCGAGGGCCTCGGCCGTTTCCGCGTCGGTGTCCAGCAGGTGGAGGGCGCCGGCGGTCACGCGGAAACCGGCGTCTACCAGGGCGCGGAGCACGGGGGCGGCGGCGCCGCCCCCGCCCACCACGTGCACCGGACCGGGGGCGATCGTCCCCGCGGCCGGCGCGCGCTCCACGACCAGTCGTTTGGCCAGCAGGTACGGGAGCCCCGTCCGCGAGTCGACGGCAAGGTCGGCGTCCACGCCCCAGACCCGGGCGAGAAGGTCGACGGAAAGGACGTCCTGCGGGGAGCCGTCGGCCACCCGCCGTCCCCGGGACAGCACGACGATCCGGTCGGCGTACCGGGCGGCCAGGTTCAGGTCGTGGAGCGCGGCGAGCACGGTCACGCCCCGAGTCCGTGCCAGCGAACGCACGCGGGTGAGGAGGTCGATCTGGTGCGCGATGTCGAGGTGCGTCGTCGGCTCGTCCAGGAGGAGGAGGGGGGTTTGTTGGGCGAGGGCCCGGGCGAGGATCGCGCGCTGGCGCTCCCCGCCACTGATCGACAGGATACCGTCCTCGGCCCGGTCGGCGAGCCCGACCTCGGAGAGGATGCGGAGGGCGAGGGTCCGGTCCTGTTCCGTGTCGCGGTCGAGCGGGCCCTGGAAGGGGTAGCGACCGTAGAGTACGTACTGCAGGAGGGGAACGTCGTCGCGCTCCGGCTCCGACTGGGGCACCCAGGCCACCCGTCGGGCCCGTTCTCGAACCGACATCGCGGCGACCGGCGTGCCGAAGACCTCGACCGAGCCTTCCGCCGCCGGCAAAAAGCCGAGGATCGTCCGGAGGAGGGTGCTCTTGCCCGACCCGTTCGGCCCGGTCAGCGCGAGGAACTCGCCGGGCTCCACGCGCAGGTCGACTGCCTGAAGGGCGACCCGAGGGCCGTATCGCACCGCGAGATGCTCGACGCGCAAGGCGGGTGGCGCGGTCGTCATCCGGCTCCCATGGGAGACCCGCGGCGCTGGCGATACAGGAGAACGAGGAAGAACGGGACGCCGGCGAACGCCGTGAAGATGCCCAGCGGAAGCAGGGACGTGGGAAAGGCGAGGTACGACACGTCGCTCGCGGCGAGGAGGAAAATGCCTCCGAAGACCGCCGACCCCGGCAGCACGACCCGATAATCGGTGCCGAAGAGGCGGCGGACGATGTGGGGCGAGACCAGCCCGACGAACCCGATCACTCCGGTGAAGGCCACGGCGACGGCGGTCACGAGAGAGGAGAGCAGGATGACGCGCAGTCGGACCTGGGAGGCGTCCACGCCGGCGCTCTGGGCCACGTCGTTGCCCAGCTGCAGCAGGTTCAGCTCGCGACCGTAGAGGCAGAGGAGCGTTCCGAAGACCAAGACGGCGCCGAACGTGAGGCCGTCATTCGCCCAATCCGCGAGTTGGAGGCTGCCGAGCAGCCAGAAGGTGACCTGTTCACTACCGGTCGGGTTCGAGAGCAGCGCGAGCGAGAGCACGGCCGACAGGAGGTTCGCGAGCGCAACGCCGGTCAGGAGGAGGGTCTCCACCGACCCATACCGGCCGCGGGCGACGGCCAGGATCAGCAGACCGGTTGAGATCGCGCCGACGAACGCGAAGAGGGGCAGCACCAGCTGCGCATCCGTTTCACCAACGCGGTAGACGAAGATGATCGCGGCTCCCAGCGTGCCGCCGCTCGAGATGCCGAGCAGGAACGGGTCGGCGAGCGGGTTCCGGAACACCCCCTGGAGCGCCCCTCCGGCGAGCCCCAGCGCGGCCCCGACGAGGAGGGCGAGGAGGACTTCGGGAAGGTACAGGTCCCAGACGATGAACGTGAACCGTGGACAGAACGAGGGGGCCGTCCCGGTCCCGGCACATTGGGCGGGGAAGAGCCGGCCGCCCGAGAGCTGGTGGAGCAGGATCTGGAATCCGAGCCGGGGGGCGATATCCGGCAGCCCGATCAGCGAGGAGAGGAAGACCAGGACGAGCGTGCCGCCCAGGAGCGCCAGCCAGATGGCCAGCCGGTGGCGTCGGCGGGGTGGCGCCGGCTCGGCCGTCCCCACCGAAACCCCGTCGCCTTAAGGTCCGCCGGGGTAGAAGGCGGCCTGCAGCGCCGGGAGCCCGTCCAGGATCATCGTCGGGTCGGGCTCGGTGAGCCAGTTGGAGTCGATCCCCGTGACATTGCCGGCCTGCACCGCCCCAAAGCTCGACCAGTCGGGCCCCGTCGCATAGAAGCTCTCGTTGAGGCCAAAGCCGGTCCCGTAGATGATGAGCTGCGGGTCGGCGACCAGCACCTGGGAGGCCGACAGCTCGGGGTACGGGACCGTCGTGGAGGCACTGATGCTGGCCCCGCCGGCGACCTCGATGAGGGAGGTCCCGAACGTTCCGGGGCCGAACGTCCAGTACCCCGCCTGGTCGACCGAGTAGGTCACGAGGACCGTCGGGAAGGAATAGACGGTCGA
>JASHXS010000094.1 GCA_030043405.1 Thermoplasmata archaeon
TAGCGACGAACTTCTTCCCCTCCAACGTCAGCCCGGCGGGTTCGGAGGCGCCGAGACGCTGGGCGAGCTCGGTCCGCAGCTGCTGGGCGGCCTCCTCGATCGCCCGACCCAGGGCGCCCACCGTCCGGCTCCCGAACACGCCGGAGTCGAACGGCGCCCGGGCGGTGTCCAGGTATTCGACCCGGACCCGGTCGATCGGAACGCCCAGCGACCGGGCCACCACGGCGGGGAGTCCCACCAGCACGCTACCGCTGCCGATCTCCCGTTCCCCTTGCTCGAGGACGACTTCGGAGTCCGTGAGCCGGAGCCTCACCTCACCGCCCGCCCCGGTGCTCGTCGACCAGAACCCGAGCCCGATGCCGACCCCGTGCCCCGGGGCCGCCTCGCGGCGCCATCGCGCGGCAGTCGACCGCGCCCGCGTGAACGCCTCCCCGAGGCCGAACGCCCCCACCGGTTGCCCCATCGGGGTCACGTCTCCCTCGCGCCAGAGGTGCTGGGCCCGGAACTCCTCCGGGTCGAGCCCGGCGACCCGGGCCACTTGATCGAGATGCGACTCCAGGACGAAGGCGCACTGTGGGGCGAACGGGGCCCGGTGCGGACCGAACGGGGGTTTGTTCGTCCGGACCGCGTATCCTTCCACTTCGAAGGCGGGGGTCGCGTAGGGCCCGAGGAGGAAGCCGATCGAGTAGCCCGTCGCGAAATCCCGGCCCGGCAGCGACGTGCCCACGTCCAGCAGCAACCGGACGCGACGGGCGCGGATCCGTCCGCCCCGGACCGCGGATGCCATCCGCACGACCGCCGGCAGGGTGGTCCGACCCAGCCGGAACTCGTCGCGATACCCGAGGGCAAGCCGCACCGGGCGCTGGGTGGCTCGGGCCAACAGGAGCGCGTACGGTTCGAGCAGCGGAGCGCCTTTTCCCCCGAAGCCCCCGCCGACCCAGGTACCCTGCACCACGATCGAGCGCTCGGGTACCCCGAGCGTGGTGGAGAGGTCCTCCCGAGCCCCGAACGGGCTCTGGGTCGAGGAGCGGACGAACCAACGGTCGTCCTCGACCCACGCGAGGCAGGCGTGAGGTTCGAGGGCCACCTGGTGGACGCTGGCGGTCCGGTAGACCTCCTCCACGACGTGGTCCGCGCGCGCAAACTCGTCGTCCACGGCCCCGTGCCGGGCGTGCACGTGGGCCGCGATGTGAGGAGAGTCGCCGAGCTCCGAACCGGGCCACTCGGGGAACAGCGTCTCGAGGTCGGAGACGACCGGGAGCGGTTCGACGTCGACCCGCACGAGGCTCGCCGCCCGGGTCGCCTCGGCGAGCGTTCGGGCCGCGACGGCAGCGACCGGCTGGTGACGATAGATGACCTCGTCGCGCGGGAAGAGCGGGTGCTCCCGGTCCCGGCTCTCGGACGGGAGAAGACGGTCCAGGTCCTCCGGCCCCACCACCGTCACCCCCGGCAGGGCGCGGGCCGCGGAGAGGTCGATCGAGCGGAGGCGGCCGTGGGCGACCGGGGAGGGGACGAGGGCGCCCCACAGCATGCCGGGGACATCGAGGTCGGTCCCGTAGACCGCGGCCCCGTGGAGCTTCGCCTCCGCGTCGGGTCGTGGGGTGGGTCGGACCGCGCTCATGGGCCCTCCACCCGGAGCCGGTCGACGGCCCGGAGGATCGCGCCGTACCCCGTGCATCGACAGAGGTTCCCGCCGAGGGCCTCGAGGAGTTCCGCGCGGGAGGCGGAGGCGCCCTGCTCGGTGAGCGCTCCCGCGAGGGACATCACGAACCCGGGCGTGCAGTACCCGCATTGAAGGGCGCCCGCCGCCTCGAACGCGGCGCGGACTCGCGCGACCCGCGCATCCGTCGGTCCCGCCTCGATCGTCGTGATGCTCCGCCCCTCGACCTCCCGGGTCAGGGTCAGACAGGAGAGGGCACTCTGGCCGTCCACGAGGACGGTGCACGCGCCACAGTCCCCGGTCCGACACCCCTCCTTCGTGCCCTTGAGGGCGAGACGCCAGCGCAAGGTGTCGAGCAGACGCTCGTCGTCCGGGACATCCGATCGCTCGACCGCGTGCTCGTTGACCGTCAGTCGGACGATCGCGCGCGTCACGGGGGGACGCCCCCGGCCCGGAGCACGGAGCCGATCGCTCGGCGGAGGAGCGTGGCGACGAGCCGCCGTCGGTACTCCTCCGAGGCCCGTCGGTCCGTCTGGAATTTTGACCGTTCGCTCGCGAGTCGCGCGGCCCGAGCCACGGCGGCCTCGTCGGGGCGGCCCCGTCCCAGATGCTCGGCGACGTCCGCCAGGAGCGTCGGGCGGGGGGCGACCCCGGCGACGGCCACTCGCCAGGACCGTTCGTGGGGTGCGAAGGCGAGGGCGACCGCGACCTGCGAGATGTCGTTCGCCGGCCGCACTCGTTGCCACAAGTAGGCCGAAGGTCGGGGTTCGGGCAACCGGATCGAGCGGACGAGCTCGCCCCGCTCGAGGTCGACCTTTCGGGAGGCCTGGATGAAGCGGTCGACCGGGACGCTCCGGTCCCCGCGCGGGCCGACCAGGTCCACCACCGCATCGTACGCGAGCAGCACCGGGACCAGGTCCGAGGCGGGGGCGGACCGGACGAGGTTGCCCCCGAGGGTCGCCCGGTGGCGGAGGGCGACACTCCCGACCGCCCCGACGGCCTGGACCAACGCCGGGTAGCGGCGGGCCACCTCGGGGTCCATCTCCAGGGACCGGAGCGGGAGCGTGCTGCCGACCGTGAGGACCCCGCCCGTCCAGTCGAGCGTGCGCCACGGCAGCCGGCGGAGCGACACCACTCGACGGGGGTCGATCCGGTGTTCGTCGACGTCGAGCAGCAGGTCCGTGCCCCCGGCGAGCACGGCGGTCTCGGCCGGGTCCGCCGCCCGCAGCGCCGCGACGGCCTCCTCCACGGAGGACGGGACGACGAGCTCGAAGGGGGCCATCGCGCGGGATTCCGGTGCGCGCGCATAGCATTTCGGCCCCCGCGAAAGCGGCGCCGGCCCCGGCCTTCTTATCCCGGGATTGGCTGGGGCACCCAATCGGCATGCCGTTCGAACTTTCGTTGCGTTACAGCACGCCGCTCACCCCGATCTCGGACCTCGACGAAGTCCTCCGGGAGTTCCTCCGACTGGTGGGCTACCTCCCCGACGGCGAGGACGGCCGCGGGTCGGAAGGTCCCATCGCCTCCAGCCTCGCGTTCCGTCTCGTCCGGGAGTGCCTCCTGCGGGACGCGACCCGGGCGTGGTACATCGAGGAGCTGACGGCGGTGCTCAAGACGTCGAAGCCGACGGTCTATCGGCACATCAACAAGCTAAAGGCGCTCGACCTCCTCGAAGAGGTCGGAGGCGTCGCCGACGGGAAGGGGCGGAAGGGGTACCGACTGCGGTACGGCAACCTCGCCCGCGCCTGGGACTTCACGGAAGCGAACGCCCAGAACGCATTGCGACGATATCGAGAGACGGTGAATCACTTGCAGGGATTGGTCGAGAAGCAGGCGAGCGAGCTCCCTCCGCCGAAGGCGACCGTCGTCCGCGAGCGCGCGGGGCGGCGGTGACCGTGCCGCCGCCTCCCCCGGCCAAGAAACCCCTGATCGCCCTCACGCCGGGCTCGCGCGTCCGCGTTCGCTCTGCCGGCCCCGACGAGACGGCGCTCGATTCGGTGGGCCTCTTCCGCGGGCTCGTATCCATCGGCGGCGACAACACCCTCGCGATCGAGCTCGAGGGCGAGGGGATGGACGAGAAGGGGCGCGTCACGCCATTCGCCGCCCGCGAGGGGGCGGACGCGAAAGCTGGCGACAAGAGCCGGATCCGGCTCGTCCCGGTGCCGGCGGTCCTGGCAATCGACATCCTCGAGGCGGCGAAGCCGGAAGAAGAGAAGCGCGCCGACCCGTCGGCCTCGGCGGGATACTTCCGCTAGCCCGGCGGGTACGGGCTTGCTGGGAGTTTCGTCGCGGGACGAGCCCG
>JASHXS010000008.1 GCA_030043405.1 Thermoplasmata archaeon
GACGAGAGGGTCGGGCGGCCAGGTCCTCGTCGACGCGGGTGAACGTGTCCTCCCAGTAGGAGCGGAACGGGTCGAGCCAGACCTCGACTTGGCGGAGAGGTTCGCCGGTCAGGCGCAGACGGTGCACCCGGCCGTCGACCGTTCTTGAGACCAGACCGGCTCGCTCGAGGATTTGGAGATGCTTCGAGACCGCGGGGAGGCTCATCTGGAAGGGACGCGCGAGTTCCGTCACTGCGGCGGGTCCGAGCGTCAATCGCGCCAGCACCCGACGCCGGGTCGGATCGGCCAGGGCGTGGAAGAGATCGTCGAGCCGGTCCGACTGCCGTCGAGCTGTGGCCGAACCGCGCGTCATCTCGGATCCCCCGCTCCAACATTAAACCAAATGGTTAAGTATGTAGCGTACGTGCCGGGACGGGGGCTTCCCCCGGTGAGAGAGATGTGTAACCCAGTGCATCACGAGGTCGACCTCCACGCGACGCCGAAAAAGGTCTACGACGCTTACTTGGACAACCGAACCCAGGCGCGGATCACCGGGATGCCGGCCCGGATGAGTCATCGAGAGGGCGGGTACTTCACGGCCGGCGGGGACTACATCACTGGCTACAACGTGGAGCTGGTCCCGGGCCGGCGAATCGTCCAGGCGTGGAGAGGGAGCGACTGGCCGGCCGGGGCCTACTCGATCCTCCGCCTCGACTTCAAGGCCCGAGGGAAGGGCACGCGCCTGACCGTCGATCACGTCGGAATCCCGGAAAAGTATCGATCGGGAGTCGAGTCCGGCTGGTTCGAGTACTACTGGGAGCCCCTACAGAAACTCTTCCGGTAGGCGAACCGGCCCGGTCCCGCCGGCTCCGCCGTCCCGTTACTCCGTGTGGAGCGCCCGCCGGAACACGTCCGCGATGAACGGGATCTCTGGGAGCGGCTGGATGGCCCCGGCCCGAAGCGGGCCGGTCCCGAGCCCCTTCTCACAGTGGAGGCTCCCCTCGGCCCAGCGCCGGGGCGACTCGGGGTCGATGCGGAGTACGTAGTCGAAGGTCCGACTGCCGGGGCCCGGCGTGTCGGCGTACCCGATGAACAGCGAGTAGCCGGCGCGACGGTGCGCTTCCAGAATGGGCCCCACCTGGTGCGGTGAATAGACGCCGAGGAGGCTTTCGGTATTGGTGACGGCCACCAGGCCCGGGCGGGGACCCGCCGGGGCCGGTGTGAGCAATTGCTGCGTCGCCTCCGGCAACGAGAGGAAGGAGACCAACCGGCCCACCGAGTCGGTCGACTCTTCGCGCGAGAGGACCTTCGAGACGTCAAGGTCCTTTGCGCCGGAGTTGGGTCGAAGTCGGTCCAGCTCGTCGATCGTCACCAGTCGGTCGGACGACACCCAGCCTCGTTCCGTCGGGTCGGTGGCGGCGGGTGGCTCGCCCGCGAGTCGGATGTCCACCCACAGGAAGTGAGGGTGGGTGGCCTGGGCCAGGGCGAAGAGCCCGAGGGAGACGACCCGACGCGACGGGCCATGAAGGAGGAGTGTGGTGGGCCGACTCGCCAGACCCGCCATCCACGGGCCGGGGGGTGTCCCGTCGTCGTTCGGGGGTCGGGGCCCGGTCCGGGGGGGCGCTTCGGCGCCGCCCGGGGGAGCCGGGGCTCCCGGGTCGGGGGCCGGTAGCCGAGCCGGTGGATTGGTGTCGTGGAACGGGGCCCAGTGCATGGTCGGGAGCGGCGAATGCCAGAGTCGGATGCACGCCCCGGAGCAAGAGCGCGGCCCGAACTCATTCGGTCCTCCGAACGGGTTCGGGTGGCCGAAGGTCGATCTACGTCGGTCCCTTCACCTATTATATCGGGGTCGTCGATTCCTCGACCGAGGGAACTGGGACCCCCAGGCCCGCTCGAATTCCATGGAGGACTCCGCGGCCGCCGGCGATCGGGCCGGTTCCTCCTCCGGCCGCGGGAGCGCGCGACGGGCGGCCGGCCTCCGGGCGCTTCGGGCCGCGGCTCCCGGCGATGCGGACCGGCTGCTGATCGCCACGCTCAGCATCCGCGGCGGACCCGGTGTCTGGGCCTCCGCGTTCTCTCGCACGCATCCGGATGTCCAGCTCGAGGTGCTGAACCAGAGCCAGGTCGACGCGAAAGTCTCCGTCTCGGACTACTGGATGAGCGGGGGTCCGCCCGGGGTCTGGGCGCCAGAGATCCGGGGCTACCGGGACGTGGTGAAGGTCGACGCCCTCGCCGGAGTGGGAGAGGGTTCGCTCTACCGCGTGACGTACCGGAATCCACCCGTCGTGTACCTCTATCGCGAGCTCGGAGTACCGCTCCAGTTCCCGATCCGGATCCAGGCGGGTGTCTTGCGGTTCGAGGTCGTATCCCGCTATTCCGAGTTCCAACGGATCCTCGCCTACGCGCGATCGGTGGACCCCGACTCTCAGGTCGTGTCCATCCGACGGACACCGCTCCGGAGCCATTTGCCGGCCCTGACGGGCCCGCAGCAGTCCCTCCTGGAGCGGGCGATGGCCGCGGGCTACTTCGCGGTGCCGCGGGAGATCACTCTGACCGACCTGGCGAAGGACCTGAACCGGAGCAAGTCGTCCGTGTCGGAGGCGATCGCGCTCATCGAGAAGAAGCTCCTCGAGAGCGCCCTGCGGGCCTCCTCGCTCATGCCGTGACGGACTCCGTCGCTCCCGAGGAGGACGGTCCGTCCCCGGCGCCCGCCGACGGCCCCCGAGCGCTCCCCTCGCCGACCCGCTCGCCGGTCGCGGAGAACCGATAGTTGTGGAGGAACATCGCGAGGACACCGCACGTGAGCGAGAGCGCCGCTCCGATCAGGAACAGGAGATGGAACGCGGCTAGGGTCGGTAGCTGTTCAGCGACGGTCACGGGTCCGAGCGGGGTCGCCACCGTCACGTAGTACGTCGCGGTGAGGCTGGCCAGGATCGTCGCGACGACCACCGGCCCGATGCTCGCGCCGAGGTCCTGGAACATCTCGGACATGCCGGTCTGGATGCCGGTTTCGCCCTGCCGCGAGGAGAGGACCACCACGTTGGTGATCGAGATGATCATCGCGACCAGCCCCACGAACACCGGGATCGGCGCCCAGAGGAGGTTAGTGTAGCTCTGGTCAAAGACCCAGACGAGGAGGAAGCCGACCGTAGAGAGGCCCGCGCCCAATAGGACCATGGGTTTCGGACCGAACCGGGTGATGCCTCGACCCACGAAGGGGGCCGCCACCAGCATGGACATCGTGGTGGGAAGGCTCAACACGCCGAAGTCGAACACGGAGCGGCCGAGGCCCACGATGGGAGTCTCGACGACGATGGTCAATCCCACGAAGCCGAGGAAGATGGCGGCCCCGACCAGGAGGATGGCAAAGTAGCTGATGGCGAGGTTCCGTTCCCGGAAGCGTTCGAGGAAGACCATCGGGTCCTTCGTGGTTCGCTCCTGCCAGTAGAACAGCCCCGCTAGGAGCGCCGATATCACGAACAGGTCGGGCACCCCGAACGGCACGGGGCCGAAGTGGACGGCGGCGAGGGTCCCCCAACCCCACGAAGGGCCTTGGGAGAGCGCAAGCAAGAACGTCGCGAGGGCGCCTCCCAAGAGGCCCGCGCCGGCGACGTCGAGGCGGACCCGAAGCCGGTGCCGAGACTCCGGAAGGGCCCAGAGCGCTAGCACGAGGATCGCTACGGCGATCGGGATCACCGTGTGGTAGGCGAACTGCCAGCCGTAGCTCTGGATCAGCCAGGCGCCGACGAAGAGCCCCAGCGCCGCCCCGATCGCGAACATGGCGGCGATGAGCCCCTGGGCCTGGCCGACTTTGGCCGGTGGTAGCTCTTCGCCCACCATCGCGAAGGCGAGGGGGAAGAGGGCGAGTCCCACCCCCTGGACTCCGCGCACGCCGATCAGCAGGTAGACGGCGTCGAACTGACTGAGGCCGAAGGCGCTCGCGATCTGCGGAGTGAATCCGGTCACCGCGACAGCGACCGTGTAGATGGCAAGGACGAGCACCAGGATCCGCTTCTTGCCGTAGATGTCGCCGAGCTTTGCGAACAGGGGGGTGGTCGAGACGCCGACCAGGAGGTAGGCGGAGACCACCCAGGCGATGGTCGTGTACGGGACTCCGTCGAAGAACCCGACCAGGGTGGGCAGGGCCGGCACGAGCATCGTCTCGACGTAGTTGACCATCAGCGCCGCCCCGGCGAGGAGGAGCAGGATGATGGTCCCCCGACGCGCGGCCGCGGCGGCGTCCACCTCGGTCGACGTGACTCGCGGCGAGGCATTCGCGGGGGCGCTCATCAGGTCCCCCAACACGCCGCGGAGGTCAAGGCTGCGGGTGCGGTGGGGGTCGAGAGGGGACAACACGCCTTCCACTTGTCCGTAAATTGCTCGCGTCCCGCGAGATTCGGAAGTCTCATCCCGCCCACCGATTGTGGCCCGGCGGCGTGACACGGGCGAGTTTCGATGTCGATGAGCTCGACATCACGATCCTCCGCGAGATGTACCGCGGACGGGCGGTCAATTTCGCCGGGATCGACCCCCGATTGAATGCGACCCGAGTGGCCAAGGCCCTCCGGATCGGCCGGGCCCGGGTAGCGGCCCGTCTGCGCTCCTGGAAAACGTCGGGATTCCTCCCCGGCTACGAGGTCTGGCTAAATCCCTCTCTGCTCGGATGGGAGGGCGGCTCCGTCGACATCCGGGTCGACCATCATCGGTCGAAGCCGGAGCTGTTGCGGCGTCTCTCGCTGGTCGACGGGGTCGTCTCGTCGATGGAGGTGACGGGGGAGTGGATTTCGGCGGGGGTCGTCGGGTCGGATGCCGCCTCCATCGAGCGGCGGGTCGCGTTGATCCGGAGCTTCCCGGGCGTCGTCGAGGTCACCGAACCGGTGCCGTGGGATGTCCCCCACCCGACCCGACCCATCACGTCCCTGGACCTGCGCATCGTCCGAGCGCTCCGAGAGAATCCGGATGCGAATCTCACCCAGGTCGCCGCGCGGGTCGGGGTCTCCACGCGCACGATGACGCGCCGGTACTCGGACCTGGTCGAGGACTGGTCCGTCTGGTACATGCCGTTGTTCGACTTCCGAGCCCTCGCGCGAACCGTGCTGACCCTGAGCGTGACCGCGCGCGACCCGTCGACGCGGCACGAGATCGCTCGCCGCATCCGAGACCAGTACCCAATGTCACTCGAGTTCACGACGCAGCGGGCGGGCCCCCGATTCCCGGCACCCATGCTCTTCGTGTTCGTCATCCTACCGTCGTCTGCTGGCGCGGAGGAGCTGGAGCGGTTCATCTGGGGTCTCGGCGGCGTCGAGTCGGTCGAAGCGGCCGTCATGGTCCGGATCCACAGCTTCCCGGCGTCGTTCGACGAAAAGCTCGAGGCCATGATCACCGCGCGTGCTCCCGCCCGGCGTGGTGCGGCCGCGCCACGGCGGGGGCAACCGGTGGGCCGTCGCTAGGCGTGAGGGGGACCCACGCCCAGCGCCGATGCCGGCCGGCGCAGGATCATCTCATCCGCCCAGGCGCCGGGGGTGTGTTCGAGGTCCTCCCGGCGTCCCGTCGGCACGAACCCCCGACTCTCGTACAGGTGGGCCGCGGCGCGCTGACGAGGATTGACGGAGAGCCGCACCGACCAGTCGGGCCGGGCGTTTGCGGTCCACGCGAGTAGCTCGTCGAGCAGGCGGCTCCCGAGCCCCCGACCCCGGAAGGCCGGCTCCACCCACATCATGACCGCGACGAAGGTCCCTGCGTCGGAGAAGACTCCGACCAAACCTACCAGCTGGCCGTCGGGACCCTCCGCCACCCAGGTGCCGGAGTCGGCCCCCGTCGCCCCCTGCCCCACCCGGGAGACCCACGTCGACTCTTCGAAGGCCGCCTCCCGGGCATACGTACTTCCAAAGGCGAGCGGGTCGTGCTGGAGCGAACGTAGGCGGATCCGACGAAACTCGTCCAGATCCGTCGGGACGAGACGCCGCACAACGACCTCGACCTCGCGGGGCCGGCCGCCGGACGCCGCCATGGCGGAAGCGAGGTACGGTTCGGCATAAGGGTCCCGTCCTCCGCGGGGCCGGCCAGGCGGGAGACCGCGCGCCGGACGACCTATAATCTACCCCCTCGGCGATTCAGGGACGAGGTTCCCATGAAGTGCGAAGCGTGTGGGGCGGAACTCAAGGACGGCGCCGCGACGTGTGCCGCGTGCGGCCACTCGGTCGGCATGGGCCACCGGATGGGTGCGGAGACGACGCATGTCGCGAAGGAGACCGGGGCCGCGGCAGAAAAGCTCGGGCGAGGCTTGGTCAGCGGAGTCAAGGGTTTCGGCGCCGGAATGAAGAAGGA